>DASPRL010000399.1 GCA_035624475.1 Terriglobales bacterium | reverse complement strand
GCGCGAGCTGCAACTGGTGGCCGACTCCGCCGACTCGCTCAAGCGCAACCGCGGCCGCCGCGGCCTCGACATCCTGCAGCGCATCCAGAAGATCGCCACCCTCTCCATCCAGATCGTGGAGGACGACTTCCCCACCGTCCGCGACGTGGACATGAAGCTGATCGAACTGGCCAAGCTCTACGAGGCCAAGATCGTCACCAACGACTTTAACTTGAACAAGGTGGCGCAGCTCCAGGGACTCCCCGTGCTGAACATCAATGAGCTGGCTAACGCCTTGAAGCCGGTGGTGCTGCCGGGCGAAACCATGCGGGTTTTCATCCTCAAGGAAGGTAAGGAATACAACCAGGGCGTCGCCTATCTCGACGATGGCACCATGGTGGTGGTCGACAACGCCCGCAAGATGATCGGCAAGACCATCGACGTCTCCGTCACCTCGGTGCTGCAGACCACCGCCGGCAAGATGATCTTCGGCAAGTTCGACGAGCGCGCCTTCGCTCCCCGCCCCGCCGCGGAGCCGCCGCGGCCGCCGGAGCGCAAGCCTTCGTCCACCCCCGCCCTGGTGGAGCGCCCCACCCATGAGAGCTGAGCGCAAGCGCCCCGGCCGGGAACGGCAAGGATCTCGGTGAATGGACGCGAACGACAACCGGGCCTCGTCGCTGCGGCGGCAGCGGCGCCATCCCCGGCATGACCTGGATGAGCGGCTGGTCGTGACCTGCGATCAGGGCGGCAAGCCCAAGAACCTGCACGGCCGCTGCACCTCGCTGAGCCTGGGCGGCTTCGGCGCGGTCCTGGCGGGGCATCTCGAATCCGGCGAGGTGGTCAGCGTGGAGTTTCGCTTCGGGTCTTCCGGCCCGCCCATGCGCTTGCGCGCCCACGTCCGCCACCGCCGCGGCTTCCACCACGGATTCGAGTTCCTCGGGCTCAGCACCGCCCAGACCCGCAGCCTGCGCGACCTGATCACCGAGGTCGCCCGCTCGCTGGGAACGTAGACCGCCGGGCAGTCTCCCAGTTTGGCCAAACTGAGACACTACCGACCGCCGCCGGCTGGGACGCGGGCGCCGGCAACTGCTATACTCTTCGCCCCTGATGAAGGTCGTGGTCGTCATTCCCGCCGCCGGTCTGGGGACGCGCATGGCCGCCTCCGCCAAAGGGCGCGCGACCGGACCGCCGCCCTCCTCCAAGCAGTTCGTCGAGCTGCGCGGCGTGCCCATCCTGGTGCGCACCCTGCGCAAGTTCGCGGAACTCCCCCAAGTCAACGAGATCTACGTGGCCCTGCGCCCGCCCGAGATCCAGAAGTACCAGGGGCGGCTGGAAAAGGAGGGTTTCGGCCGCAAGCTCCGCCTGGTGGAGGGCGGCGAGCACCGCCAGCAATCGGTGGCCAACGCCCTGGCGCAGGTGCAGGCCGACCCCGAGGACATCGTGCTGGTGCACGACGCCGTCCGCCCCTTCGTGGACGCTGCGCTGATCCGCAGCGTGATCGAAGCCGCCACCCGCTACGGCGCCGCCATCGCCGGGGTCCCGGCGGTCGACACCGTCAAGCAGGTGGATCGCACCGCCGAGGGCGCCATCGTCAGCTCCACCATCCCCCGTCAGCACATAGTCCTGGCCCAGACCCCGCAGGGCTTCCGCTTCGGCCTGTTGAAGAAGGCCATGGACGAGGCCTTGGCCGACGGCTTCACCGGCACCGATGAAGCCTCGCTGCTGGAACGCGCCGGACACACTGTGGCGGTGGTCATGGGCTCCGCCCGCAACCTCAAGATCACCACCCCGGACGATTTGGCCCTTGCGGAGTTCTATCTGGGGCAGGAGGGCGGGGACCCTGCTCGTAGGGACTGAAACCAAGCGGCCACGGATTCTCACGGATCATCACGGATCAGGAATCATGGAAGACCAAAAGCCAGGCCTGAAGCACGAAGAGCTGACTCAGAAGATCATCGGTGTCTTCTACGACGTCTACAACGAGCTTGGATATGGTTTCTTGGAATCGATCTATCGTGACTCGATGGTGATTGCCTTGCGAGATGCAGGTTTGAAGGTTGAACGCGAGGTCCCGATTACGGTTGGCTTTCGGGGCCACTCGGTTGGGGATTTCCGTGCGGACCTTCTCGCCGAAGGCCGAGTTCTCTTGGAGCTCAAGACTGCCAGGACGATCGAAAAGTCTCACGAAGCTCAGCTTCTGCATTACCTCCGTTCCACGCAGATCGAAGTCGGCCTCCTGTTGAACTTCGGCGAACGTCCCCAGTTCCGGCGCCTGCTCTTTGACAATGATAGAAAAAAGATCCGTGAGAATCCGTGCGAATCCGTGGCTGGTGGTTCGTCATGAGAATCGGCTTCGGCTTCGACTCGCACGAATTCCGCCCCGGCCTCCCGCTGAAGATCGGGGGCGTCGTGATCCCGCACGAGGCCGGCCTTGCCGGGCACTCCGACGGCGACATCCTGCTGCATGCGCTCACCGACGCCCTGCTGGGGGCGGTGGCCGCCGGCGACATCGGCGGCTATTTCCCGCCCTCCGACCCCAAGTGGCAGGGCGCCGACTCCGCCCTCTTCGTCCGCGAGGCCCTGAAGCAGGTCGCCCGCGCCGGCTACGCCGTGGCCAACGTGGACTCCACGCTCATCCTGGCCGCCCCCAAGATCGGTCCTCACGCCAAGAAGATCCAGGCCAGCGTGGCCAAGCTACTGGGCATCGCGCCTTCGGCGGTGGGCGTCAAGGCCAAGACTCCGGAGGGCCTGGGCCTCGCCCATGCCGCTCTCGCCCAGGTGGCGGTGCTGCTGGTGGAATCGAAGAAGCCGCGCAAACGCCAGAGGTAGCCGCCCTCACTTCGAGGGCGTCATCCTGAGCGGGCTTCTGCCCGCGAAGGATCTCGCGGACAGCGCCGAGGCTTTCTCTGGCTGAATGAGAGATTCCGGGAAAAGCCCGCTAGAGCTTGGCCGCCTTCTCGCCTTTGAGCCGGCGGATGAGGATGCGCACCAGCATGCCGTCGAACTGGGTCCCGCTCAGGCTTTCCAGTTCAACCATGGCCTCGCTGGGCGACTTCACGCTGGCGTAGGGGCGGTCGGCGGTCATGTTGACGTAGGCCTCCGCCACCGCGATGATGCGCGCTCCCAGCGGGATCTGCTCGCCCGCCAGGCCCTCGGGGTAGCCGTGGCCGTCGAAGCGCTCGTGGTGGTGGCGCACCAGAAGCGCCAGGGGCGCGCCGCCGGGAATCGTCTCCACGATGCGCGCCCCCAGTTCGGCGTGCATCTTGACCAGGTAGAACTCGTCCTGGGTGAGGGCGCCGGCCTTGTTGAGCAGGCGCTCCGGGATCAGGATCTTGCCCACGTTGTGGACCAGAGCGGCGAAGGCCAGGTCGCTGAGTTCGTCGTGGGGTAAGCGCAGCTCCTTGCCGATGGCCTCGGCGAAGCGGGCCACGGTCTCGCCGTGGCCCAGGGCGTGGGCTTCGCGGGTCTCGGCCGCCCGCGTCAACGCGCGGATGGCGTCCATCAGCGCCTGCGCGCTGCTGCCGTCCTTGATGGCGGCGCCCAGCTTGCGCAGCGTGGCCACCAGGTCGTCGGCGCAATCCGGACCCAGGTGCTCGCGATGCAGGAAGCCCTCCACGTAGCTGGTGACCAGTTGCCGCTGCAGGGCCACGCCCTCGCCCTCTGCGAACTCTTCCGCCGTGGCCACGCGGTTGCCGCCCGCGTGCTTGGAGACGTACATGCCGGCGTCGGCCACGCGCACGATGTCTTCCACGCTGGCCCCGTGCAGCGGGAAGGTGGCCACGCCGAAGCTGCCGGTGATGTGGCGCTCGTTGAGCATGGGATCGGTGGCGATCCACAGCCGCAGGCGCTCGGAGAGGATCTGCGCCTGCTCCACCCCGGTCTCCGGCATCAGGATCACGAACTCGTCGCCGCCGTAGCGCGCCACCACGTTCGACTGTCGGCACTTCTGTTCCAGCAGCCGTCCTACCCGCGCCAGCACCAGGTCGCCCTCCAGGTGGCCCATGGTGTCGTTGACTTCCTTGAACTTGTCCAGGTCGATGAGCACCACCGAGAAGGGGCGTCCCGAGCGCGAG
>DASPRL010000398.1 GCA_035624475.1 Terriglobales bacterium | reverse complement strand
GCCCTCTTCCACTACGTCTTCCGGGGCGCGCACCGGCCGCAGCCGGAATTGCCGGTCAAGGCGGCCGCGCCGCCCAGCGCGCCGCCGGCGGGGAAGGGGGCATAACATGGCGACCTCCGTGGAACGCTTCGAGCAACGTTCGCCCAACGCCATCGACCGCATGGGCTCGACCGTGGTGCACGAGGGCGAGCTGCCGCGCCACCGCGTCTACACCCGCTTCCTGCACTGGATGGTCGGGATCTTCTTCTTCCTGGCCCTGCTCTCCGGCTTCGGCATCTACATGCCCTGGATCTTCCGCTGGTTCACGCCCGTGTTCGGCGGCGGGGCCACCACCCGCATGCTGCATCCCTGGTTCGGGCTGGGCTTCGTGATCTTCTTCGCGCTGCAGTTCTTCAACTGGCTGGCGCCCATGCGCTGGACGCCGGACGACAGCAAGTGGATCCGCAACCTCCGCCGCTACATCCGCAACCAGGACCCCGTCGAGGCCCCCACCACCGATTTCTTCAACGCTGGGCAGAAGCTGCAGTACTGGGAGATCGGCGGCGGCTGCGTGGTCTACCTCATCACCGGCTTGATCATGTGGTTCCCGGAGATGACCGGGCGCTGGGCCGTGGCCGTCAGCTACGTGCTGCACGACATCTCGGCGCTGATCATGCTCTTCGGCATCTTCTTCCACGTGTACCTGAGCACGGTGGGGCAGCCCGGCACCTTGCAGTCCATGACCCGGGGCACGGTCACCGAGCGCTGGGCCTGGACCCATCATCCGGCCTGGTACAAGCGCGCGACCGGCAAGGACGCGCGCGCCGCCTATGAAGAGGCCGTGCGCCGCGAGCGCGCTCGCGCCGCCACGCTCGACCCCCGCGACCGCGACGCGCCCTAGCCAGCAGCGGTCCGCTCGCGGTAGCCTCTAGGGATCATGTCTTCCCTCGCCGGCAAGACCTTGTTCATCTCCGGCTCCAGCCGCGGGATCGGCCTGGCCATCGGCCTGCGCGCCGCCCGCGACGGCGCCAACGTCGTCATCACCGGCAAGACCGAGACGCCACATCCCAAGCTGCCCGGCACCATCCACAGCGCCGCCGCGGAGATCGAGGCCGCCGGTGGCAAGGCCTTGGCCCTGCCCATGGACATCCGCTTCGAGGAGCAGGTCTCCGCGGCGGTAGAGAAGGCGGTTCAGCATTTCGGCGGCCTCGACATCCTGGTCAACAACGCCAGCGCCATCAACCTGACCGGCACGCTGCAGACTCCGATGAAGCGCTACGACCTGATGATGGGCATCAACGTCCGCGGCACCTACCTGTGCTCGCAGGCCTGCCTGCCGCATCTGGTCAGGGCGCAGAACCCTCACATCCTGAACCTGTCGCCGCCGCTCGATCTGCGGCCTAAGTGGTTCGCGCCCCACCTGGCCTACACCATGTCGAAGTACGGCATGAGCCTGTGCGTTCTGGGGATGGCGGAGGAGTTCCGCGAGGCGGGGATCGCGGTGAACGCGTTGTGGCCGCGCACCACCATCGCCACCGCAGCCTTGCAGGTGATCCCCGGCGCCGAGCCGGAGCGTGCCCGTACGCCCGAGATCGTCGCCGACGCCGCCTGGCACATCCTCACCCGCCCCAGCCGCACCTGCACCGGCAACTTCTTCCTGGATGACGAAGTTCTCGCCGACGTCGGCGTCACCGACCTCTCGCGCTATGCCGTCAAGCCCGGCGCGACGCTGCGGTCCGACATTTTCATCGACTAACAGGAGTGCGCCCGGGCGCCAGCAGCGGATTCCTCGGCCCGATCCCCGCCCCGCCTCGTATAATCCTGACTTGCAACCCATGTCATGAGCACAGCCTTCGAAGGCCGGAAGATCCTGCTGCTCGACGATGACCCGGACGTGCGCCGAGTCTTCGCCCGTTTCCTCACCGCCAACGGCTTCCTGATCGAAGAATCCGACACCTTCGCGGCCGCGCTGCGGAGCTTCGAAGCCGTCCGTCCCGACGTCGCCGTGCTCGATTTTCGCCTGCCCGACGGGACCGCCCTCGATCTGGTTCCCAAGCTCAAGCAGGTGGAGCCGGCCATCCCGCTCATCGTGCTGACCGGATACGGCTCCATGGAGCTGGGCGTCTCGCTGATCAAGGCGGGGGCGGAGCAATGCCTGGCCAAACCCATCGAGCCGGCTTCCCTCCTGCTGGTCATCCAGAGGGTGCTGGAGAACTCTCGTAACCAGCAGAAGCAGTTGGCCAGCAGCACGCGCCGGCGGCGAGTCGTGCTGGACCCCTTCCTGGGCGAGAGCGCGGCCATCCGGCAGCTGGCCGAGACCGCCGCCAAGGTGGCCAAGAGCCACAGCCCGGTCCTGATCCAGGGCGAGACGGGGACGGGCAAAGGCGTACTCGCCAACTGGCTGCACGAGAACGGGCCCCGCGCCGACGAGTCCTTCGTCGACCTGAACTGCGCCGGCCTCACCCGCGAGTTCCTGGAGTCGGAGCTGTTCGGCTACGAGAAGGGCGCTTACACCGGAGCGGTCAGCGCCAAGCCCGGCCTGCTCGAGGTGGGGCACCGCGGCACCATCTTCCTCGACGAGATCGGCGACATCGATCCCACCGTCCAGCCCAAGCTGCTGAAGGTGGTGGAGGAAAAGCGCTTCCGGCGCATGGGCGACGTGCGCGATCGCTTCGTTGACGTCCGCCTCGTCGCCGCCACCCACCAGGACCTGCGCCGCCTGATCGAGAGCAAGGTGTTCCGCAGCGACCTCTACTTCCGGATCAGCACGGTGCCCATCGCCATCCCGGCCTTGCGGGAGCGCGCCCAAGACGTCCCGGCCATCGCCGCCGCCCTGCTGCAGCGGATCTGCATCGACATGGCGCGCTCGCCGGCGGAGCTGTCGTCCCGGGCGGTGCAGCGCCTGCGCTCCTACGACTGGCCCGGCAACATCCGCGAATTGCGCAATGTGCTGGAGCGCGCCCTGCTGCTCAGCGACAAGCCGGTCCTCGAGCCCGCCGACTTCTTCTTCGAAGCCAAGGCGGGGAGCCGTCCGCCCACTTACGAATCCGCCTGGACCCTGGACGAACTGGAGCGCTTCCACATCGCCCGCGTCTTCGCCGAGGAGAACAACAACGTGGAGAAGACCGCCAAGCGCTTGGGCATCGCCAAGAGCACGCTCTACCAGAGACTGAAGGCGATGCAACTGACCTAGGCTTGCGGCCGCCGCGCCGGCAAGCGTTTGATTCTCAGACTTCAGCGTTCGAAATCCAGAAAACCAAGCTCAGCAGGGATGCTAACCCGCGCAGCCAGGCACCCCGTAACTAGCTTGTGATTCAGTGGCTTAGGCCTGTCTGTCGTCGGTCTCGCCGGCTCTGGCAAGGCACTTGCTCTTACCCATTGAGAGCGAAGGCGCTGCCTTGGCGAGAAGCACGAGGAAAGAGACGTTGATGTTCAACCGAGTCCTGCTGGCGGAAGACACGACCGCCGCCCTGATGATCGAAGAGATGATGCTGAAGACGCCCGGTCCCGCTCCCACACTACCGCAGGAATACTACCCGCGCCTCGCCGAGGCAGGCGATGTTCCGCGCGGCCGGCATTACCTGATCCCCGGCCAGATCTTCGCCAGCCCGCAGCCCTTTGCCATCACCACCATCGTGGGCTCAGGTTGCGCGCTGTGCCTGTGGGACCCCAGCACCGGCATCGGCGGCGCCTGCCAGTTCGTCTTTCCCGACGGGCCGGAGGACGGGCTCGATCCCGCCCGCTACGGCAACCACGCCACGGCGGCGCTGCTGCAGCGATTGCTGGACTTGGGCGCGGACCCCGGCGCGCTGCAGGCCAAGCTCTATGGCGGCGCGCACCCCAAGATCACCTTTGGGAACGCCCGCGAGTGCTTGGGGCACCGCAACGTCAAGG
Organism: Terriglobales bacterium; assembly: GCA_035624475.1. Lineage (NCBI taxonomy): Bacteria > Pseudomonadati > Acidobacteriota > Terriglobia > Terriglobales > Terriglobales bacterium. The sequence goes on along the minus strand of DASPRL010000398.1, from coordinate 5,212 downwards.
TCGCCATCCACTTCCTGAAGGAGAAAAACATCCGGCTGGTGGAAAGCGAGGTCGGCGGAACCCAGGGGCGCAAGCTGGTCTTCCAGACCGACGACGGCCGGGCGTGGTGGCAGCGGCTCTGACGTGGCAGCAGGGAACAGTAGTCGGGCTCTCCTGCTCCGCGGTCCCGGGCCTCCCGCGCGTGGGGCCCGCGATCGCGCCAGGTTCGGGGAGCCGGAGAGAAGTCCACGGCCATGGGTGTCATGGTCCGACGCGGCGAGCCGGGTGGTCCAACCTAGGGACGTTGGAACGCTCCACTCGGCCCGGGTCAACGTGGATCACCTGCAGGACATGGCTCGTGCGGGGAAAGGGTCGGCTTCGAACCTCTGATCCCCCGCATCCTCGGTGGCGACACCCACGGAGGACTGGCCTACGCCGGCAAGCGGACCGCTTCTTCTGCGGAAGTCGCGGCGGGGGCGTAGGCGAGTGCCGGCCATGATCCGCTGCGGGACGGGAGGGCGTCGGCCCTGGAGCAGCGCTCCGGCCGGCGCCGTCCCTTTTTATGGCCGCACCAGCATCCCCACCCGCGGGAACTGGAAGCGCCCGGCGGCGTCGTCCACCACGTTGACCTGGCAGACGTAGAACCCGGCCTTGAGCTGGGAGAGTGGCACGTCGAGTTGGAAGGCGACCGCGTGCCGGGCAGGCAGGTTGATCTGCTTGGCCTCGACCAGCGGCGTCTCGTAGGCCTTCACCTTGCCGCGGAAGAAGGCGACGTTGCTGAGCACGTGTACGCCCTCCTTGCCCTCGCGCCCGGGATCGTAAACCTCGTAGTAGAAGTAGAGATGCTGGCCCGAGGAGAAGACGTGGGTGACGTTGGGGATGAGCTCGTTGCCGTCCTTCACCAGCGGGTTCTCGCTCTTGCCCTTGCCCGCTGGCTGCATCTGGCTGGCCAGCACGATGGCGCTGAGCTTCACCGGCGCCTTTTCCAGGTCGGGGACGACCAAGTCGGTCTCGAACGAGCCCATGCGCCCGGTCTGGTTCTCGCGCACCACGAACTTCAGGTGATACTTGCCGGGCGGCAGCAGGAAGCCGGTGTCGTACTGCACGTTCTTGCGGCGCACCTGCTGCGTGCCGGCGACGGCGAGCTTCACGGTGTCGCGCACCTGGCCGATGGGGCGTTGGGCCTCATCGAGAACCAGACCCATGACGTCGAGCGTGGCCTTGTCCTGGTCGCCGCCGTGGGTGAAGGGGATCTCCCAGCCCGGCACCGCCAGCGAGACCGGGACGTAGAACCGTCCGCCATCAGAGCGGAAGTAGGCGGTGGCCAGGTAGACGGGGAAGTCGGTCACGGGAAGATCGGAGTTCAGCGCCTCCGCCAGTTGCCGCTCGCGGTCGTCGCGCGAGGAGTGCTGGAAATCCGAGGGTGCATAGTAGCCGCGGCGGAAGTCCAGCTTCGCGTCTTGGCGGTTCAGGCGCACGGTGATGCGCCGGTAGCGCCCGTCGCGCGCCGGGTTGGAGCTGCGGTAGCCCAGCACATAGTAGGTGCCGGTGTCGGCCTGCACCTGGCGGAAGACGCGGGAAAAATCGTTGCTGTCGAGGAAGGCGCGGCCGCCGGTGTCGCCCGCCAGCGTGACCAGCGTCTCCTGGCTGGAGAAGTTGGAATTCAACTGGTTGAGGGTGGCGCGCCCGGAGTAGGCGGCGGTGCCGCGCAGGCTGGCCTGCTGCGCCTCCCCGCCCGGCACCAGCGCCTCGAGGCCCCGCAGGTCCATGGTGTAGATAGCCAGGTTAGCGCGCACGGCGGCGTTGATGGTGGCCCGCAGCTCCGACTGGTTCTCCACCCCGGTGCGGTCCATGCCGCTGGAAAAGTAGATGAGCGATTTCTTCTGGTCGATGTGCGTCAGGGTGGCGGCCACCGAGCGCAGCGCCTCCAGACGCCGGTCGGTGTTGAAGATGTTGTATTCGGTCTCGTCCGGGGTGAAGGACTGGCCGGTATCGGGCGTTCCTTCGGTCGTTCCCGTCGAGCCCGCTTCGTAGCCCTGGCCGCCGGTCAGGCTGTAGGCGGCCAGCACTTTCTTTAAGGCGGTGCGGTCGGAGGTGAAGTCCAGGTCCACCTTCAGCGAGCTGCCCAGAGAGACGACCGCGACCAGGTCGGCGGCCGCCATCTGCGTGTCCACGTAGTTCTGCGCCGCCTTGACCGCGCGCTCGATCTCCTCCGGCTGCATGGAGGTCAGATCGAAGAACAGGATCACCAGGCGGCGGTCCTTGAAGGCAGCGGAGGAAGTTGCCGCTGGCGGTGCCGCACCCGGCGCGGACGGGGTCCCCGGCAATGTCGCCTGCTGCGGCCCTGCCTCGGCCACGGCGTCCGGGTTCTCGATGTCGAAGCTCAGGACCTTCTGCGGCTTGCCGTCCTCCAGCACCGTAAAATCGCTCTGGGTAAGGCCGCGCACGAACTCACCCTTTTTGTCGCGCACGGTGACGTTCACCAGCACCAGCTCCGCGTTGGCCCGGATGGTGTACTGCGGCTGCGGTTGCTGTGCGGGCAGGGCAGCGCCGGCCAGAGCCAGGCCCAGCAGCAGCGCCGGCGCTCTTCGTCTCCAGTTGGTCCGTGTCTGCGTCATAGATGGCCTCAGAAGCGGAAGCGCGCCACCACTTGCATGGTGCGCATGGGCCCCACCGCGACCACGCGTCCGAAGGTGGGCGAGTTCACCGCCGTGTCGATGCTGGTGAACTGCGGAGTGTTGAAGATGTTGGTGGCCTGGGCGCGGAACTCCAGCAGGCGGGTCTCGCTCACGGAGAACACCTTGCTCAGGGCCATGTCGAACAGCACCTGCCCGGGCCCGCGGATGGTGTTGCGCCCGGCCGTGCCCAGCAGTCCGTCCGGGGGGACGCTGAAGGCAGCGGTGTTGAACCACTCCGCGATGCTGGGGTCGGGCAGGGAGATGGGCTGGCCGTTGTAGTCGGCGCGCAAGGTGCCGTTGGTGCCGCGGTTGACGTCGGCGAAGTTACCCAGCACGCGCGCGGTGAAGGGCATGCCCGAAGCGATGGTCCAGTCGCCGCTCCACGACCAGTCTCCCAGCAGGGTGCGCAGCGCGCCCGGCTGCGCCAGCCAGCGCCGGTCGCGCCCGAAGGGAAGCTCCCAGAGGTAGTCGGCGGTGAAGCGCTGGGTCTGGTCGAAGCTGGAGGGCCCGCGCTCGGCCGCCAGGTCGAAGGCGTTCTGCGCCACCACCGCCTGCCCGCCTCCGATGCTGGAGGCGTTGTCGATGGACTTGGACCAGGTATAGCTGCCGCCGATGGAAACGCCGTGCTGCAGGCGCTTGCGCAGCCGCACCGTGCCCGCATTGGCGATGGAGTCGCCCACGGAGGTCTCCCACAGGAAGGGCTGCACCCCGGGGATGCGTACCCCCGTGAAGGAGCGGTTGGGCGCTTCCAGCATGTCAAGGTGCGTGCCCTTGGTGCCGGTGTAGTCCAGGTTCAGCATCAGCGTGGGCGTGATCTCACGCTGGACGTCCAGGTTCCAGATCTGCACGTAGCCCAGCGCGTAATCGACGTCCACGCCGTAGTTGTTGGTGATGGTGGAGGGCGGGACCGGCGGGAAGCCGTTCTCCAGGGTCAGGGGCAGCGTGGCCGACTCCACGTTGGTCTGGGTGAAGGAAAAGGGCGGCTGGAAGGCCAGTTGCTGCACCAGGTTGGTGTACTGGCCGGTGTTGTAGTTGATGCCGTAGCCGGCGCGCACCACCGTCTTGGCGAAGGGCTTCCACGCGATGCCGATGCGGGGGGCGAAATTATTGCGATCGGGGCGGACCAGGCTGAGCGGAAAGACCCCGCTGAAGGGACCCACCTGTCCCGGCAGCACCGGCGCCACCGCGGTGAACTGCGGGTTCGCGTCCAGGTTCACGATCTGGTTGTTCAGCTCGGTGTAGGGCGAGACGTATTCGTAGCGCAGCCCGAAGTTGAGGGTCAGGTTGCCGCGCACCCGCCAGTCGTCCTGGACAAAGAGGTCCCAGGAGTTGCCGCGGAAGTAGAAATTATTGGCGCCGAACTGCACCGAGGTCATCTGCGGCAGGCCCAGCAGGAAGTCGGCGAAGTCCACCCCCGTGCCCGCCACCGGCAGGCCGCCCACGTACTGCGCCGTGTTCACCCCGGTGAAGACGAAGCTGCCGCGCGCGTTGCTGTCGGTGTGCGTGTTGATCTGCAGCCGCCGGAAGTCGCCGCCCCAGCGCAGCGTGTGCTTGCCGTGCGTCCACACCATGAAGTCGGAGAGGGAGAGGGTTTGGTTGCGTTGCAGCAGGGGATTGATGTCGTGCACGCCGGCGAAGTTGCTGAACGACAGGTTGGGCAGGCCCCAGTCGAAGGGGTCGGTCGAAACCCCCGTCACCCCCGCCAGCCCTGCCACGTCGGTCACGAAGGCATAGAGGTTCGTGGTTTCCACGCGGTTGCGGTTGAAGTCGAAGCGCAGGATGTTGGTGATCTTGTGGAAGCTGCGGATGTAGGCGATGGGGATATCGAAGCTCTGCGCGGAAGTGTCACCGCCCACGCTGGGGAAGGGATTGGTCAGCGTGGCGTCGGAGGTCTGGTAGTGGAAGCCGAAGGTGATCAGGTTGCGCTGCCCACCCGGCCGCAGCGTGTTCAACAGCGTCCCGAAGTTGTGGATCAACCTCACGTTGACGTTGTTGGTGTTGTTGGTGGCCGAGGTCACGAAGTGGAAGTTGTCGATCGTCCCCGGCAGGTTGGGCTCGGGGATAAAGGGCAGCAGGTTCAACGCGGCCGTGCTGATCATGCCCCCGGGGATGGTGTTGTTCAGGAAGGGCAGGTGGGTCGCCGGGTCGTAGATGGGCACCGGGAAGATCCCCTTGCGTTCGTCCAGGGTGGGCACCGTGCTGAAGGCATTGTAGGGAGAATCTCCCACCGACCCGTTGTAGGAGAGAAAGAAGAAGGTCTTGTCGCCGCCGTGGTAGATCTTGGGGATGTTCAGCGGCCCGCCCAGCACCGCGCCGAAGCTGTGCCGGGTGTAGCTGGGTTTGCTGGCGGGCTGGCCGGTGAGGGAGTAGGGGGCAGCGTCGAAGGCGGAATCGCTCAGGGTGTAGAACAGGGCGCCGTGGGGGCGGTTGATGTCGAAGCGCCCACGCCCGCGCCCGCCTCCGCCTCCCATCAAGAAGATGCCGCCGCCGCCGAAACCTCCCGGCCCGCCGGGCCCGCCTCCGCCGGGGCCTCCCGGTCCACCACCCGGCCCGCC
>DASPRL010000397.1 GCA_035624475.1 Terriglobales bacterium | reverse complement strand
CCTGGGATTCCGCCGCACCGGCGGCGACCCGGTGTACGATGCCATGGAGTGGACTCCCGCAGAATGAGGAAGGGGAACGATGGACCCGTCGCTCTACATGGTTGAGACCTTCGCTCCCCACCTCCACACCCGCTTCGAGGTGGAGGTCGAGCCCGGGACCTCTCTCCCCCTCGAGCTGATCGAGGTGGAGCGCGGGCCCGCTCATCCCCGCGCCCTGATGTTCTGGCTCCTGTTCCGCGGTCCCGCCGCTCCCCTGCTCCCCCAGCGTACCTATCGCCTCCAGCACTCCGTCCTGGGCGAGATGGACTTCTTTTTGGTGCCGGTGGCCGGCGACCCTCAGGGCGTCACCTATCAGGCCGTCTTCAACCGCATGATCAAGGACGCTCCCGCCCGCCCATGAACCCGGAAGAAGTGACCCTGCGCCCCGTCCAGCCCGGCGACGAAGCCTTTCTGCTCCAGGTCTACGCCTGCACGCGCGCCGCGGAAATGGCCATGGTCCCCTGGTCGGCGGAGCAGAAGGCCGCCTTCGTGCGCATGCAGTTCGAGGCCCAGCTCCACCACTACCGCGCCCAGTATCCCCAGGCCGAGCATTCCATCATCCAGCACCAGGGACGCGACGTGGGCCGCCTCTACCTGGAGCGCGCCCCCGAACACATCCACATCCTCGATGTCACCGTGCTGCCCGAGCATCGCGGCGCCGGCCTCGGCACCCTCCTGCTCCGCCGCCTCATGGAGGAGGGCGCGCGCGCCCGCCTGCCGCTCTCCATCTACGTGGAGAGCTTCAATCCCTCGCAGCGGCTCTTCGCCCGCCTCGGTTTCCGGAAGCAAAAAGAAGAGGGCATCCATTGGCTGTTGCAATGGATGCCCGCGGAGTGATCTGGCGCCCGGCTAGAGGCGGTTGACTACCGCCGTGTAGGTCGTCTGCCGCAGCGTCTTGGAAGGAACCACGAACAGCAGGAACGTGCCCAGGGGCGGAGCCGAGAACTGGTAGGTCCCCTGCTCCAGCGCTTTGCCTCCCTGCTGCTGGAAGCTGAGCGAGAAGGCCGTGCGGGAGCCCGGATTCTGCTTGCTCAGGTCGCTCACCGCCGTCAAGCGCAGCCCGAGCCGATGCCCCTGGCTGTCGGTGACCACAAAACTCGAGCCGATCAGCGGCTGGAACATCTGCGGCGTGAACTGGTAGAGCGAGATGGTCTGATACTGCGGCTGGTCGCCCAGCCAGGCGTTGGCCGGGTCCGACGCCCTTCCCGCCGGCCCTCCGGCATCGGCCGCCGGCGCCTGCGCGGCCGCCTGCAGAGGCAGGGCCGCGGCGGCGGCCAGGAAGGCTCCCGTCGTCGCCAGAAACGCCCGCCGTGAACTCTTGCTCATGCTCCCCCTCCTCCCCGGAACGCCGCCACACTCTAGCGTTCTCCGGGCGTGATCACAAGTTGTTGCCGGGTAAGTAAACCGCCTTGACAGGGGCGGTGGGGAGAGGGCATAGTACCACGCGTCCCTTCCCCTTCGCCAGCAGCAACGCAGGATATTTTCAGCAGTCCCCGACCGGCGGCAGGCTTGCCTTCCCCGCCGGCGATCCAACCGGCGACGCGCTCCCCGCGTCCCCGGAGCAGGAGGGATGGATGTCGCAACCCTACGTCGGTGAGATCCGCATGTTCGCCGGCAACTTCGCCCCTGCGGGTTGGGCGTTTTGCCAGGGCCAGTTGCTTCCCATCTCCGAGAACGAGACTCTCTTCAATCTGATCGGCACCACCTATGGCGGCGACGGCCAGGAGACCTTCGCCCTGCCCAACCTGCAATCTCGCGTGCCCATCCACGCGGGCACGCAGGCCGGCATCCCCTATGTCCTGGCCCAGGCCGCCGGCGAGGAGTCGGTCACCCTCACGACCAGCCAGATCCCGGGGCACACCCACGCTCCTCAGGCCTTTTCCGGCACCGGCGGCCAGAACAGCCCCGCCAACGGCGTGTGGGCCTCCTCCGGCTCCAAGAGCCTGTATTCCACCGCCGCTCCCAACACCGCCATGGCCGCCAACGTATTGGCCTCGAGCGGCGGCTCCCAGCCTCACGACAACATGTTGCCGTTCCTGGTGATCAACTTCATCCTCTCCCTGTTCGGGGTCTTCCCCAGCCCGACCTAGAGCCCGGCGGGGGTTCGCAAGTCTTAGGAGACGCTTATGGGAACGCCGTTCCTCAGTGAGATCAAGATCATCAGTTTCAACTTCGCCCCCAAGGGCTGGGCCCTGTGCAACGGGCAGATCCTGCCCATCAACCAGAACCAGGCCCTGTTCGCCCTGCTGGGCACCACTTATGGCGGCAACGGGCAGACCAATTTCGCTCTGCCCAACCTGCAGGGCCGCGTCCCCGTCCACATGGGCTCGGGCTTCACTTTGGGCCAGGTCGGCGGCGAGGCCGCCCACACCCTCATCATCTCCGAGCTGCCCGCTCACACCCACCAGGCCGTGGGCTCCCCCGCCAATCCCACCTTGCCCAGCCCTGCGGGAAACCTGTGGTGCGCGAACCCGAGCCTCTACAACGGCAGCTCCAACACCGCCATGAATGCGGCGGACATCACCTCCACCGGCGGCAGCCAGCCCCACGACAACATGTCGCCCTATCTGGTCCTCAACTTCATCATCGCCCTGCAGGGGATCTTCCCCTCGCAGAACTAGGCGGAGACGAGGCATCGCCATGGCCGACAACTTCGTAGCTGAGATCCGGATCTTCCCCTTCAACTTCGCTCCCACCGGCTGGGCCTTCTGCGACGGCCAGCTCCTGCCCATCAGCCAGAACACTGCCCTCTTCTCCCTGGTCGGCACTTTCTACGGCGGCGACGGCAAGAGCACCTTCGCGCTTCCCAACCTGGAGGGCTCCGCCCCCATGCAGCAGGGTCAGGGTCCCGGCCTCAGCCTGCGCGTCCAGGGCGAGATCGGCGGGGAGCAGTTCGTCACCCTGCTGCAGACCGAGATGCCGGCGCACAGCCACGGCGTGCAGTGTCTCCCCGGCACAAACAACTCGGCCAGCCCCACCAACAACGCCTGGTCCTCGGGACAGAAGGGATTCGGCAATGTCTACGCCCCCTCCAACCCGCCGACCAATGTGCAGATGAACCCCTTCGCCCTCGCCATCACCGGCGGCAGCCTGCCCCACAACAACATGCCGCCCTACCTGACCCTGAACTTCTGCATCGCCTTGCAGGGCATCTTCCCGGCGCGCAGCTAGCCGCGGCCCTGCCGGATCCCGGGCCCGGGAGATGTCATCTCCCGGGCCCTTTGCCCTTTCGGACGGTTTCCTTTTGGATTGTCATCCTGAGGGAGCCCGAGCGTCCCGGGTCCCGCTCTGCGGGAAACGGGGAAAGCAAGGGCGACCGAAAGACCCCTATCGCCGCGACGAGCCATCGCTGTGCCCTCCGGCATTCCCGTGTCTCCGATTGGGTACAATAGGCGCTCGCCGCCTGGCCATCTCCACCCCCATGTCCCCGCCTCCCAAGCCGACTCCGCCCGCTGGGCCGGCGCCGGCCGCTCCCGAGCCGCTTCTCCTGGAGAGTGACCGCCCTCTCTCCCAGTCCCTGCTCTGGCAGCGCCAGCGCGACTTCTACGTCGAGCGGGGCCCCAAGGCCTGGAGCGAGGACCTGGTCCCGCAGTACATCACCAACAATCCCTTCTTGGCCGAGATCCAGGCCGGGCTGGTCGCCGCCTTCCTCGAGGATTGCCAGCAAGCCGAGGCCGGCGCGCCCGCGCTCTCGCCCGCCCACCCTCTGCGCATCCTCGACCTGGGCGCCGGGCCCGGCCGCTTCGCCTGCCTCTTCCTGCGCCACCTGACCGCCCGCCTCGCGCAGCGCGGCCTCGCCCCCGGGAGCATTCGCTACTGTATGGCCGACTGCGCCCCCGCCTCGCTCGCCGCCTGGCGCGCCAATCCCTACCTCGCCGACTTCGCCGCCCGCGGCCTGCTCGACTTCGCTCTGTATGAGAGCGGCCAGCCCCTCGCTTCTCTGCTGGCCGGCGCAGCCCCGGGCGCGCTGGTGCTGATCGCCAACTACCTCTTCGACAGCCTGCCCCAGGACGCCTTCGTGATCTCCGCGGGCGCCATCTCCGAGGCCCTGCTCACCACCCGCTCTCCGCAGCCGGGCGCGGGCACCACCCCGGCCCTCTCCCAGCTCCAGTTGAGCTGGCGCAACGTTCCCCTGCGCCCCCAGCGTTATCCCGATCCCTCCTGGAACCAGATCCTCGAGCACTACCGCAGTCGCCTGCCCGCCGCCACCGTGCTCTTCCCCACCGCCGCGCTCCAGCTCTTGGAAGAGGCCCGGCGCGCTGCCGCCCATGCCCCGCTGCTGCTGCTGGCCGCCGACAAGGGCTACACTGCTGAGGACGACCTGGCCCTCTCCCAGGGCCCGCCCACCCTGGAATTCCACGGCCCCGACTGCTTCTCCCAGACGGTGAACTTCGACGCGCTGGCGAAGTACGTCAGCGCCGGGGGCGGCGCCGCGCTCCTGCCCGACAAGCGCTCCGCCAACCTCAGTCTCTGCGCCTTCCTCCGCGGCCGCCGCGGCGAGCGCTTTCCGCAGACCGCCGCCGCCTACCGCGAATCCCAGCAGGCCTTCGGCCCCGACGACCTCTTCAGCCTGCTGGGCTGGCTGAATGCGCAACTGGAGAGCCTCTCCCTGCCGCAGGCGCTGGCGGTGCTGCGCCTCACCCGCTGGGACCCCATCGCCCTGCTGCGCCTCTTTCCCGTGATCACGCGGCAGCTTGGCGGCGCGGCGCGCGAGCGCAGCGACCTGCGCCAGGCGGTGCTGCGCACCTGGGCCAACCGCTTTCCCGTCCATCCCGACGAGAACGTCCTCGCCTTCGATTGCGGGGTGATCCTGCTGGAGTTACGCTACTTCGCCGACGCCCTGCCCCTCTTCCAGGCCTCGGAGCAGATGCTGGGCCGCTCCGCCGCTACCAGCTACAACCTGGGCCTGTGCGCCCTGGGATTAGGACGCTCCGACGACGCCCTGGCCTTCCTGCGCGCCGCCTGCGAGCTGGACCCTGACTTCGAGCCCGCCCGCTCCTCCCTGCGCAAGCTGGAGGGGAAGGGCTAGCCGTTCGCGACCTTCGCAAGCGCGGAGTGCCCACTCAGCCCGCTTTTGGCTTGAGTGGGGAAGTTCGGGGTGGTCCGCTCAGGCCCGCTTTTCTCTCGCATCCCGAGCGCAGCGAGGGACTGCGGCCAATGGACGCCTTGTATCAGGGCGCGGCTTCAGCCGTGCCATGACCCGCTTCCTCTAGCATTGTCATCCCGAGCGAGCGCGAAGGAGCGCACGCGACCGAGCGCGAACGAGGGAACCATGTTTTTCCGTGGACGTCGACGCCCCCACTCCAGCCAACCCCGGGCTTGGCGAGGGATATAGGCGTTTTCGGGCGTGGGGCGCGACACCCGCCACCACCGCTCTCGCAAGTTCACCCATGCGTCCAAACCACGAGAAAACGTCCCGTCTGTCCCCGGTTTCCCCGGTTTCCGCCCCCGGTCTTGCTTTGCATCTGGGTCTTGTTGGTGAGATTGCCCCAGGCATCCACCGTGTAAGTGTCGCCCCAGTTCGTCCCGTCGGTCCACGCCGCGGTGATGCGGTTGAGCGCGTCGTAGGTGAAGTTCTGGCTGCGGTTCAGGTCGCGGTTGTTGGCGATCCGCACCAGCGTGCCGTTGTCCACCGGCGCCTGCGCCGTCCCGCTGTTGAAGCTGTAGCTCAGGTCCAGCACCGTCCCCGCCGACGACGAGGCGTGAATGCTCGCCGGCTGCAGCCGGTTGTTGAAGCTGTTCGCGGTCACGATCCCGGCAAACGTCCCGCTGGCTCCGTAGGTCACCCCCGCCAGCTCGCCCGGCGGCGCGTAGCTGGCCGCCGTCGCGTAGTTGACGCCGTTGGCCTGGTCCACCGCCGCCGCCACCCGGTTCAGCGCATCGTAGCTGTAGCCGGCCGAGCGCGCCGCGTCGCGGTTGTTCAGGATGGCGTACACGTTGCCGTTGTCGTTCCCGCCCAGGTGGAAATCATACGTCAGGCTGAGGACGGTCTGGCTGCCCGAGCCCGTGGTCGCCGCCGAGAGCAGACTGGGCTGCAGGCGCTTGTTGTATTGATTCGTCGTAGTGATCCCGGCGAAACTCCGCGTCACGCCGCCACTCGGCATCTCTCTCTTTGCGGTTACTTTGGATTTCTGCCTCCGCACGCCCAACGCTTCTCAACGTCTTTTTCTTCTGCCGGAGACTTCATTCCTTTCTGGAGAACTACCACATCGCTGATTCTGGTGGGGTCGATCTTGTAGCGATAAGCGTTTGAGTGCCCAAAGGTGCCGCCACTCACAAAAATACCTTGCACCGTTAAGTTGACGATTCCGGCACCCTTGGGCATTTTCCTAAGGGACTTGGCTGATGTGTCTTCTAGAGCGGTAGGCATGTCCAACCACACTTTTCCTTGGTCTAGGCAATCAAGGCAGTATAGTTCTGACCATTCGAACCCGTATCTGTACGTAGCTCGGATGGTGACCTCCTTGCCACTGTACTTCTCTGGATTCCGAATCAGATCGCAGAACGTCGGTAACGATTGTGAGCAAATGCCACCCGTTAGCACGGAAATGATAATGGCCCACGTGAATAGCCTCATATTGACATCCCTCTCACACATTCCTCCAGATCAGTGGCAATCGCAGCCAGGGCCGTACTTTGGCACACGATCCGGGTTTTCCTTAGAATAGCGATCCGTATCGCCGGCAGTTCGATGATAGAGGTCGCGGACGATCTTCTCGACAGCCGCATTCACGCGATCCACGTTGTGCCAGCTGGCGGGTGGCCCACCTTTCGCGGGAGAGTATATCCCGAAAGCAGAACGACCGGGGGTGCCCCATCCTTTGCCGGCCCGGAGCGCAAGCGAGGGGCGCTCTTGGCAAAGGGTGGGAAGAAGAACGACACGTGCGGGCGGGGGCGTGGGCCGCGCGGCCCCGATCT
>DASPRL010000396.1 GCA_035624475.1 Terriglobales bacterium | reverse complement strand
TGGCCCACCCAAAGCCCCGAGGGTGCCCCGTCCTTCGCGTTCGTTGCGAAGGGTGGGGACAGTGAACCGGGCGGTGGCTTGGGAGTCGCGGGGCGGAAACGGGTCACTGGTTCCAGGAAGAGTTCACCAGGATGGTTCTCTCGCCCACCCTTTGCCAGAAGCGCCCGTCGCCTGCGCTCCGGGCCGGCAAAGGGTGGGGCACCCCCCGGCTGTTCTGCTTTCGGGATATACTCTGCCGCGAAAGGTGGGCCACCCCGCCGGCCTCAATTCTGAAAATGCCTCCCGACATCGCAGGAGGCGTCGAGCCTATAGGGGTCCTTCGACTCGCGCCACCTTGCGGCCAAGCCGCAAGACGGCGCTCGCTCAGGATGACAACTTCAAGAGAAGTGTGCTCGTTCACTCAGGCCAAAGGCAGGCTTGAGTGGGCCACCGGCGAAAGGTGGGCCACCGCACCGGCTCGGCTCAGCGGGGAGCAACAGTTTCCAAACAAGACCCAAGGTCCTCTTCGACAAGCTCAGAGTTTCGGCCGGCGGCTCAGACCCTTCGACTCCGCTCAGGGCAGGCTGTGCCGAAACGCCTCGACTTCGACTCGTGGCCGCCCGGCCCGCCAAGAGCGCGGGCGGGGAAGAGCAGGCGGCCACTCGCTCAGGATGACAATCCACTAAGGTTCGCGCCGGCCAACGACCAACGGCCAAGGACCGACCACTGCGGTCAGGAGGCGGCGGAGATGGGCAGGGGAGAAACCGCGGCGGCGGAGGCGGGCTCGGCGGCGACGCGGCGCGGTCCACGCTTGCGCACCAGCAGCAGGCGGATGCGCTCCAGCAGCTCGGCGGGAGCGTACATGCCCTTGGGGAGGAAGACGTCGGCGCGGGTGTCGCGCTCGTAGACCTTGATCTTGCCGGAGAAGAGGATGCAGGGAGTGGCGGGGGAGAGCGTCTTGACGCGCTCGATGAGTTCGGTGCCGTCGAGGCCGGGCATGACCAGGTCGCTGAGCAGCAGGTCGATGCCGCCGCGCTGGAAGATCTCCAGGGCCTCGCGGCCGTTGGCGGCGGTGACGACGCGGTAGCCGCGGGTCTCGAGCATGACCTTGCGGATGGAGAGCGCCTGCTCGTTGTCGTCCACGCACAGAATGACTTTCTTCGGCTTCATGGTTTCTTCCCCCCCGACGCGCGCCGCCGCTGGGAGCCGGCCGCTGCGTCCCCCCCCCGAGAAAACAAGGCCCGCATCCTAAAAGGCGGAGGCGCGCGTGTAAAGTACCGCGCAAGACACTAAGGAAATCTTCGTGGAAATCTTGTGGAGGCTGTGGAGGCAGGCGAAGAGCCGTGCCCAGCGCGGGATTCCGCGAGAGCGATTCCGCGAGCGTTAATCAGTCGGTCATTGGGGCGGGGAGGCGGGAAAACGAACCCCGAGATCCCTCGCTGCGCGCTCGCTTCCCGTCGGTTGCGCCTCGGGGTCGCTCGCGCTGGCTCGGGATGACAACCGTAAGAAGAGGAGCGCCGTTGCGGCACGGCTGAAGCCGTGCCCTTACGAAAGACTGCGGGGCGGGAGGTTCTCGGTCCCACTCAAGCCAAAGGCGGGCTTGAAAAGTCACTCCGGGAACCGCAGCAGGAAGGCGTCGCCGGGGGCGAGCGCGGGCGAGCCCGGCGGGAGGATGAGCAGGCCGCGGCCGAAGCAGCTCTTGAGGCGGGCGAGGCCGGCGGGGCGCCAGGCGCGGTCGCGCGCCTGGTACTGGACCGCGGCCTCGGGGTGGGCGCGCAGCAGTTCGGCCAGGCGCGCCTGCTCCTGCGGGTCTTTGTGATGGAAGACGGCGACGGTGACTCCGGTGGCGGCGTCGTGGTGGACCTCGAGCACGCGGCAGGCGACGGTGGCGGGAGCGGGGGCGGCGGCCCTCGCCAGCGAAAGCGCGAGCAGGAGAGCGCAGCAGAGCGCGGGAGCGCGCATAGGGCACCTCCGGGAGATCGCTGACAAGCTTAGTCCTGCGGGCGGGTGCTGGAGAAGACCAGGTCGGTGCGGGAGGAGCCGTCGGGGGAGGGGCGCGGGGCGGTGCGCAGAAGGCGGGCGCCGATCTTGCGCAGCGCCTGCTGCGAGCGCAGGTTGTGCTCGCCCACCACGAAGACCACGCGCGCCACGAAGCGGAAGGCGTGGGCGAGCATGAGCGACTTCATCTCGCGGTTGTAGGCGCCGCCCCAGCAGGCGCGCTCCAGGAAGGTCCAGCCGATCTCCACCTCGCTCTCTTCGGGCTTGAGGTTGCAGTAGCGGGAGGAGCCGATGACGCGGCCGGAGCGGCGGTCGAGCACGGCGAAGGCGCCGCCGGACTGGATGGCCCCGTCGAAGAAGCGCTGGAAGACCTCTTTCTTATAGCGGTCGCTTTCGGGATGCTGCTCCCAGATGAGAGGGTCGCTGGCGGCGGCGAAGAGGGCGGGGAAGTCGTCGAGGCGGAGGGGGCGGAGGACCACCAGGTCGCCTTGCAGAGTGGGCTGGAGATCGAAGTCTGGGCTCACAGCACCACTTCGCCGCGGAGGACCTCGACGGCGTGGCCGCCGACGCGGACGTTGGAGACGCGGTCGCCCTCGCGCGCGGCGCGCACGAAGAGCTGGCTGGGGCGCTTGATCTCCATGCCCTGCTCGAGCAGGGCGCGCTGGCCGGGCGGGAGCACGCCGTAGCGCACGCCCCAGGCGGCGGCGCAGCCGGCGGCGGAGCCGGTGGCCGGGTCCTCGCCGTTGTAGAAGATCATGCGGGCGTGCAGGCGGGCGGCCGGGTCCACCCCGCCGCGACAGACGAAATAGAAGAAGTGGCCCTGGCTGCGCTGCAGGTAATCGGCCATCTGGTGCCAGGCGACGCGCAGGTTCTGCAGGCGCTGCAGCGAACGCAGCGGCACCAGGGTGAACTCCAGCCCGGTGGAGACGGTCTGGATGGGGGCGCTGGGATCGAGGTCGTCGATGGAGAGGCCGGTGGCGCGGGCGACCTCCTCGGGGCTGTGGACGGGGCCGAAGCTGGGATCGCGCTGGCACATCTCGCCGAACATCAGGCCGTCGCGGCCCTCCTCGAAGCTCACCGGGACCTTGCCCACCTTGAGGTCGAGGTGGATGACGTTCTCGTGGCCGCGGGTGCGGATCATGTGGTCTTCGCTGCGGGCGCGGCGGTCGGTGCCGTGCAGGGTGAAGGCGGTGCCCAGGGTGGGATGGCCGGCGAAGGGCAGTTCCTCGTCCACGGTGAAGATGCGCACCTTGACGCCGGCGTTGCGTTCGGTGGCGATGTCGCGGGGGAAGATGAAGGTGGTCTCGGAGAGCATCATCTCGCGGGCCAGGGCCTGCATCTCGGGGTCGGAGAGGCCGCGGGCGTCGGTGAAGACGGCCAGGGGATTGCCTTCCAGGGGACGGCGGGAGAAGACATCGAGCTGCACGAACTCATAGCGGCGCAGGGAGCCGGTGGATTCGCCCACGGGGACGCGGTTTGACATGCTGTTTTCCCCCGCCGTATTCTAGCTTTTTGCCATGAGGATATGCCTCATTTTCGGCGCCGGCCGCGGGGAGCGCGGAGGTTGTCGGCCGACGCCGGGGTGGGGCTAGGAGCCAGAGCCGGATCCCCAACCCACCCCGGCGCCGGACGTAGCGGGTGGGTCTTTGTTTCCACCGGCAGCCTGCCCAGCCCGTCCGGCCGCCGCTTCCGCAACCGCCGGCAGGAACTAAGGAGAAGAGAGCATGAGCGTAGAGACCGCTGTCCCCCGGCTGCCGCGCATCAACGAGACGGCGCCCGACTTCCACGCCAAGAGTACCCACGGCATGATCCGCCTGAGCGACTACACCTCGAAGGGCAAGTGGGTGCTGCTGTTCAGCCATCCCGCCGACTTCACCCCGGTGTGCACCACCGAGTTCGTGGAGTTCGCGCGCGCCGCCGAGGAGTTCCAGAAGCGCAACGTGCAACTGATCGGCAACTCCATCGACAGCGTGTACTCGCACATCGCCTGGGTGCGCAACATCGAGGAGAAATTCGGGGTGAAGGTGTGGTTTCCGGTGATCGCCGACCTGGACCAGAAGGTGGCGCACGCCTACGGCATGGTGCACGAGGCGGTGAGCGACACGGCGGCGGTGCGCGCCGTCTTCTTCATCGATCCCAAGGGGATGGTGCGGGCGCTTTTGTACTACCCGCTCTCGCTGGGGCGGAACATCGGGGAGATCCTGCGGGTCTTCGACGCGCTGCAGACCGCCGACGGCAACGCCTGCGCCACCCCCGCCAACTGGCAGCCGGGGGAGAGCGTGATCGTGCCCGCGCCCATCACCCAGCCGGACGCGGAGAAGCGCGCCGGGGGCGGCGACGGCCTCGAGGTCAAGGACTGGTACTTCGCCAAGAAGAAGCTGGGGAAGTAGCAGCGGTCAGGCTTCAG
>DASPRL010000395.1 GCA_035624475.1 Terriglobales bacterium | reverse complement strand
GGGCTGGTGGACCGCATCTTCACCCGCATCGGGGCCAGCGACAACCTGGCCCGCGGCCGCTCCACCTTCATGGTGGAGATGACCGAGACCGCGGCCATCCTGAACACCGCCAGCCCGCGCTCTTTGATCCTCTTGGACGAGATCGGGCGCGGCACTGCCACCTATGACGGCCTGGCCATCGCCTGGGCTGCCATCGAATTCATCCACGCGCGCACCCGCGCCAAGACGCTGTTCGCCACCCACTACCACGAACTCACCGAATTGGCCGACCGGCTGAGCGGGGTGAAGAATTACCACGTCTCGGTGAAGGAGACGGGCGGCGGCATCGTCTTTCTGCGGAAGGTGGAGGCCGGGACAGCCGACCGCAGCTATGGCATCGAGGTGGCCAAGCTGGCGGGCTTGCCGCACGAGGTCATCGTGCGCGCCCGCGAGGTGCTGAGCGAGCACGAGGTCGCCGAGCACCAGCTCACCGGCCACCTGGCGGTGGACGAGGTCACGCCCGTCGAGGGCTCGCAGATGCCCATGTTCGTCACCCTCTCACAGAAGATCGCGGAGCGCCTCAAGCAGACCGACCTCGACCGCCTCACCCCGCTCGAGGCCATGAACCTGCTCAGCGACCTCAAGAAGCAGATCGAATGACCCCCAAGCGGCGCTCCCGGACAATCGATCTTCGCGACCAGGTGGGGCAGTTGCTCATCCTGGGCTTCGACGGCGTCGAAGCCGACGACACCCTGCGCGCGCTGCTCAGCGAGCTGCGGCCGGGCGGGGTGATCCTGTTCGCGCGCAACATCGTGGATCCGCGGCAGACGCACGCCCTGCTGGCCGAGTGCCAGAAGGCCGTGGCCATCCCCCTCTTCCGCTGCGTGGACCTGGAGGGCGGCACGGTGGACCGCCTGAAGAGCGTGGTCGCGCCCGCGCCCGCGGTCGCGGACGTGGCCGCGACCGGCCGGCGGACGCTCTTTCAACGACATGGGTCGCTGATCGGGCAGGAACTGCGCGCGCTGGGCTTCAACACCGACTTCGCTCCCGTGCTCGACCTCGGCCTGCAGGTTTCGCGTCCCGTGCTGGGGCCGCGCACCGCTTCCGCCGAGCCCAAGAAGGTGGTCGCCTACGCCCGCGGCTTTCTGCGCGGCCTGAAGGAAGCCCGAGTACTGGGCTGCGGCAAGCACTTCCCCGGGCTGGGCGAAGCCAACCTCGACACCCACCACGAACTGCCCAGCGTGCTCAAGCCCTGGCGGCGGCTGTGGGACGAGGACCTCTATCCCTACCGCGCGCTGGCGCGGCAACTGCCCTTCGTCATGGTGGCGCACGCCGACTATCCCGGGCTGACCAAGGAGCGCGTCCCGGCCTCGCTTTCGACGCGTTGGATCGAAGAGATCCTGCGCGGGCGCATGCGCTACCGCGGGCTGGTCATCTCCGACGACCTGGAGATGGGCGGCGTGCAGGCGGCGGGACCCATCGAGCAGGTGGCGGTGGAGACCATCCGTGCCGGCGCGGATGTGTTCCTGGTCTGCCACAAGGAGGAGATGGTGCGCCGCGCCTTCACCGCGGTGCTGGTGGAAGCAGTGCGCAACCCAGAGTTCCGGGCGCGAGTCGAGGAATCGGCCGCGCGCGTGCTCGCCGCCAAGAAGAAGTGGCGGGAGATGAAGACGGCGGCCGCGCCGCCCAGTGAGGCGGCGCTCAAGAAGCTGCGCAGCAGCATGCACCGCTTCGCCGACGAGGTGCGGGCACAGGTGGAGCAGAAGGCGTGATCGTCGCCGGGGTGATGAGCGGGACGTCGGCCGACGGCATCGATGTGGCCATCGTGCGGGCGCTGGGCAGCGGCTGGGGCACGCGCTTCCGCCTGCTGGCGCACCGGCACTTCCCCTATCCGCCCGCGGTGCGGCGCGCGGTGCTGGCGGCGATGAACGCCTCGAGCGCGCGCGTCGCCGACCTGGCGCGCCTGAACTTCCTGCTGGGCGAACTCTACGCCGCGGCGGTGCTGGCTGCGCAGAAGCGCGCCGGCATCCGCACCCTTGACCTGGTGGGCTGCCACGGGCAGACGCTCTATCACCAGGGCAAGCCCGCGCTCTATCTCGGCCACCGGCTGGCGGTCACCTGGCAGACCGGGGAGGGCGCGGTGATCGCGGGGAGGGTACAGACGCCCGTGGTCTCCGACTTTCGCCCCGCTGACATGGCGGCGGGCGGCCAGGGCGCGCCCCTGGTTCCCTTCCTCGACTACCTGCTCTACCGCGACCGGCGCCTGGGGCGGGTGGTGCAGAACCTGGGCGGGATCGCGAACCTCACCGCCATTCCCGCCGGCGCGGGCGCGCAGCAGCTCATCGCCTTCGACACCGGGCCGGGCAACATGGTGATCGACGCCGCCATGGAACGGCTCTACGGGCAGCCCTGCGACCGCAACGGCCGGGTGGCCGCCCGCGGACGCGTGCTCGAGCCGGTGCTGGCGGAGGTGCTCAAGCTGCCCTTCTTCCAGCAGGCGCCGCCGCGCAGCGCGGGGCGGGAGCAGTTCGGGCGGGAGTTCGTGGCGCGCTTCCTGCGGGCCTGCGGCCGCGCCCGCAAGCAGGACGTGATCGCCACCGCGACCGCGCTGACCGCACGCTCCATCGAAGTGGCGCTGCGGCGCTTCGTGCTCACGGACTCCGGCTACCGCGAGTACATCGTCGCCGGCGGCGGCGCCGCCAATCCCACCCTGGTGAAGATGATCCAGGCGGAGATCGCCAACCTGGGCTTGCGACTGCGGCGCTCGGAGGAATTCGGGCTGCCGCGAGCGGCCAAAGAAGCCGTGGCCTTCGCCCTGCTCGCCTACCAGACCTGGCAGCGGCGGCCGGGGAACGTGCCTGCGGCCACGGGGGCGGAGCGGCCGGCAGTGCTAGGCAAGGTGTCGTATCCATGATGCCGAGGGATTGCAGGTTTCAGATTTCAGATCGCAGATTTCCCGGACGGCCGCTCGGATCAATCTGCAATCTGAAATCTGCAATCTGCATTCTCTTGCTCCTGCTGCTCACCTCCTGCGCGCAGCGCCCCGATCCCAACACCGTGGTGATGCTGA
>DASPRL010000394.1 GCA_035624475.1 Terriglobales bacterium | reverse complement strand
GGGCTGGTGGGGGAAGTCGGTGCGGTAGCCGAACTGCTCGAAGGGCACGGAGGAGAGCAGGAGCACGGAGGTGCCGCCGACTTCCTCCAGCCCGTAGATGTGGGGCACGTACTGCTCGGGATGCTCGCGCAGGCGCTGGCGGGCCTCGGCGATGAGGACGTCGCGCTCGCCGAACTTGGTGGCGCCGGTGGGACAGATCTCGGCGCAGGCGGTCTGGCGGCCGGCGGCCACGCGGTCGGGGCACATGGTGCACTTGCGCACCAGGGGCAGCGCCTTGTTCCATTCATACTTGGGGACGTCGAAGGGACAGGCGACCATGCAGTAGCGGCAGCCGATGCAGCGGCCGGGGTCGTAGATCACGGGGCCTTCCGGGGTCTTGCGCAACGCCGCCACCGGGCAGACGGAGGCGCAGGTGGGGTCGTTGCAGTTCATGCACAGGCGGCGCATGAACTTGTCACCCTTGGTCAGGATGGCGGTGAACTTGTGGGCCGACTGGACCTCTTCGGCGGCGATCTTGTCGTCGTAGGGGAGCTTGTTCTGCTCGGCGCAGCCGGCTTCGCATTGCCGGCAGCCGATGCAGATGGTGGCGTCGTACAGGATGGCCTTGCTCATGGCGTTCTCCGCAGAAGATGGGAACTGGCTCGGTCCTGGAAGGGCCGGCGAGAGGGTCGAGGGTGGGGATGCGCCGCGGGTAGGGGCGGACGGGGACGCGCACGCTGCGCGCCCGGGGCGGCCGCCGGGCCTGGTGGGGCCGGCGCCAGACGGATTGCGGTTCGCTCGGTCACGGCGCCCCCGAGCCCGCCGCCGGGCCCTTCGGGGGGCAGGTTCGCCCCGCCCGAAGGGCCGGCGCTGGCGGGCCAACCTACTTCTTCAAGCTGCGAATGAAGGCGACCACGGCGTTGATCTCATCCGGGGTCATGCCCTTCTTGGAGAAGTTGTGCTTGGGGTTGTTGGCGATGAAGTCCGCCAGGTCCTTGTCGCTCTTGCCCTGCACGGCAGCCGAGGCCAAGTCCGGGGTCTTCATGGCCGCCTTGCCGGCGCCGTCGGCGCCGTGGCAGACGGCGCACTTGGCCTTGAACAGGTCAGCGCCGTTGGGGCCGGCAGCGAAGCCGGACAGCGGCAGCAGGATCAGGCAGAACAGAAACACAGCGATGGTCAGCTTTTTCATGATGGCGAACTCTCCTTCGGGGAGGGCCAGACTCCGCTGGTCCTGTTCCCCTAACTTGGAGTGTGGGCGTGTGGGCGGGGAAAGGCTGTGATGGGGGTCACCCAGGGTGGTGATTTTCTCATCACCGCGATGTGAGGTAGCGCAGCGGGCCTGCTTAAGAACGCAGCAGCAAAGAAGTTAAGCAGCGACGGCGATGCGCTTCAAACCCAAGAGCCCGGCGCCCAGGGCGCAGACGTATTCACAATCCTGGGGGACATTGACCTTGAGGCCGAGGCGGGATTCGAGGGCCTTGACCATGCCCTGCTGGCGAGCGACGCCGCCGACGAAGGTGAGTTCGCTGCCCAAGCCGACGCGCTTGAGCAGGTTGGCGGCGCGGTCGGCGAGGGAGTCGTGGATGCCGCGCAGGATGTCCTCCACGCTGACCCCGGCGGAGACGTGGTTGATGATCTCGCTCTCCGCCAGCACGGCGCAGATGGAAGAGATGGGCTGGGGATTCTGCGCCTGCAGGGAGAGTTCGCCGACTTCTTCCAGGGGGATCTGCAGGTACTTGGCGGCGCGGGCGATGAAGCTGCCGGAGCCGGCGGCGCACTTGTCGTTGGTCTTGAAGCTGCCCACGCGGCCGGCGTCGCGCAGGTGGATGGCGCGGGTGGACTGGCTGCCGATGTCGAGCACGCAGGAGGCCTGGGGGAAGAGGAAGTAGGCGCCGCGGGCGGCGCTGGTGATCTCGGTGGCCTGGAGGTCGCGGAAGCTCACGCTGTAGCGGCCGAAGCCGGTGGTGGAGACGTAGCAGGGCGCGTCGGGGGGCAGGCCGGCCTGCGCGCGGGCCATCTCCAGGGCGCGGGCAGCGGCCTTCTCCAGCTCCACTCCGGTGCGGGTGAGGGCGCGGGCGAGCACCGTGGGGGGCGCGCCGTTCGAGCCGGCGGCCAGGATGACCGCCTTGGTCAGGCCGGTGCCGACGTCAATTCCTGCCGTGTGGCGCATGTTCAGGGCTCCAGATATCGGATTCGAAGCTGCGGTCGAGCTTTTCCAGGGCGAAGATAGCGGCGCCGATGGCGCCGATGAAGTGGGCGTCGGGGCTGACCTGGAGCTGGGCGCCGAGCACGTCTTCGAGAGCGCGCACCATGCCGATGTTGCGGGCGACGCCGCCGGTGAGGGTGATGGCGGGCTCGATGGGCACGCGGCGGGCCAGCGAGACGGTGCGCTTGGCGATGGCCTGGTGCACTCCGCCCAGGATGTCCTCCCCCTTCTTGCCCTGGGCAAGGTAGGAAAGGATGTCGGACTCGACGAAGACGGTGCAGACGGTGGTGATCTTGACCGGCTGCAGGGCCTGGAGGGAGAGGGGCCCGACCTCGTCGAGACGGATGCCCATGACCTCGGCGGCGTTGGCCAGGAAGCGGCCGGTGCCGGCGGCGCACTTGTCGTTCATGACGAAGTCGAGGACCTCGCCGCTCGCGCCCACGCTGATGGCCTTGGAGTCCTGCCCGCCCATATCGATGACGGTGCGGGTGTTGGGGAAGACGAAGTGGGCGCCGCGTGCGTGGCAGGAGATCTCGGTCATCTGGGCGTTGCCGAAGGAGATGTTGTAGCGGCCATAGCCGGTGCCCACCACGAAGCCGACGTCGTGGGCGTGGATGCCGGCCTCCTGGCAGAGCACGTGGAAGGCGTGTTCGGCGGCCTTGCGCACGTTGGCGCCGGTATCGACCAGGGCGCGGGCCATGATCTGGGGGCGGGCGTTCTCTTCCATCAGGATGGCTTTGGTCTGGGTGGAGCCCACATCCACTCCGGCGGCGACGCGCATGGTCCTCCTCTCAGGCGGAAGCGGCGGGATGGGCCGCGCCCGTCAGCTTGCTGTGCTCGAGCGCCTCGAAAAAGGCGTCGATGCGGTTGCGGATCTGGGCCTCGGAGAAGTAGCGCGGGTCTTCGAGGTCGCTCTCGATGTAGAGGGTGGGCAGATGCAGCGACTTGGTGAAGTAGTCGCGCATGTCGCCCTGGCCGGCGGAAAACAGCCGGCAGCTCTTGACGAAGTGGATGATGACGCCGTCGGCCTGCCACTCCTCCACGTAGCGCTGGATCTGGTCATAGCGCTGCAGGAAGTTGCGGTTGGTGACGTTCTGGGAAAGCATGTGCAGGGCGACGGACTCGAAGGGGTGGTCGGGATCGTGGCGGTCGCCGAACTCCCACAGCCCGCCCACGGTGGAGTAGGTGGAAGCCACGGCGGTGGCCTTCCACTTGGCGAACATGTCGCGGAAGGTGCGGAAGTAGGGATAAGGGGGCGGGCCTTCCATCACCAGGCGGAACTTCTCCTGCTCGTAGACGCCCTCGCCGTTGGCCACCTTCTCTTCCAGCTCGTTCAGGGCGGCGCGGAAGAAGGCCACGCCCTCGGGGCTGCCGCGATAGACGTAGAGCGGTCCCATGAGGGTGATGGCGTCGAAGTAGGCGTCGAAGGGGGAGGGGGAGCGGCGGGCCAGGTGCTTGATGCGCGACCACAGCTCCTCCACCTCGGCGGCGCAGCGCACGGCTTCCCGGAAGCGGTCGTAGTCGAACTTCTTGCCGGTGATGTTCTCCAGCACGCTCACCAGTTCCTGGAGCTGCTTCACCACGTAGGCGATGTCGGCCGGGCTGGGCTCGGCCTCGCGGCAGAAGGGGACGTCGAGCACGTAGAGGCGGCTGCCGGTGAGCGCGGCCACGTGCTCGAACCACTTGACGTAGGTGTTGCAGCCGACGAAGTTGCAGAGCACCAGGGAGGGCCGGGGCAGCTTGCCGCCGGTGGGAGTGATGCCCTTCAGGTAGGAGCCGATGTCGGCCTTGACGTAGGCGCAGTTGTCGGCGGCGTAGCCCAGTTCCTCGGCGGCCAGGATGGGCTCGAGCGACTGGTGGCGGATGGCCAGTTGCAGCGCGTTGATCTCGGGGTAGAGGGGGACAGCGTCGAAGGCCTCGAGCAATTCCACGCAGTTGCCGGAGATCATGAGGGAGACGCTGGGGGGCAGGCCGGTGTGGGCGGAGGAGTCGAGGCGCTGGTACCACTTCAGCATCAGTTCCTTCTGGCGCTGGTGGATCTGGCCGCGGTATTCGGTCGATTTCGGTTGCGTCATAGTCTCCTTAGCTGTCAGCCATCCGCCGTCAGCCGTCAGGCAGAACAAATGCGTCAATCGAACAAGAGCGACTCCACGAACGTCTCCACTTCGGTGCGCAAGCGCTCGAAGGTGAACATCTTTTCCTCGAACTCCAGCAGCAGGTGAGGGAGGGCGATGTTTTCCAGCTCGC
>DASPRL010000393.1 GCA_035624475.1 Terriglobales bacterium | reverse complement strand
CGAACTGCACTTCTTCGACGCGGCCGATCTCGGTCCTCTGCGCGGCCTCGACCACGATGCAGCCCAGCAGGTCGCTCACGTACACCGCGCCCAGGGCCAGCGTCGCGCGCTCCCCTTGCGGTACCTGGATCTCGCAGCCGGCCAGCGCTTCGGCTGCGGCGATCGAATCCACGCCCCGGAACTTCAGCACCATGCGGCCCTTGTGGGGCCAGCAGGATTCCAGCTCCAGCTCGCGGCGCTCTCCCCGCGGCGAGAGGGCGAACAGGCGCTTGCGTTCCGCCAGTCGCTCCGGAAAATCGGTGTGGAGTTCGGCGCTGACCTCGCCGCGCCGTCCCTGGGCCTTGAGCACGCGCGCGATGCTGATGAAGGCTTCGCCTATTCCAGGATCTCCAGCGTATAACGCTTCTTCAATTTCATGCCGGCGGCGCCCAGGATGGTACGGATGGAGCGCGCCGTGCGCCCCTGCTTCCCGATCACCTTGCCCAGGTCGTTGGGGCCGACGCGCAGCTCCAGCACCGTGACCTGCTCGCCGTCCACGGCGTGGACCGTCACCTGGTCCGGCTCGTCCACCAGGGCCTTGGCGATCTGCTCCACCAACGCCCGCATGTCCCCACCCTGGTCGCTCATCCCTGCTCCTCGCTCTGTGGGGCCCTGCACCCGAGAGGCTCGCGGTTCCTGCTTCCGGGAAAAAGCCGAGGAGCGCGGGCGCGTGCGCTCGCCAACGGCCTATTATGCCGCGGATTCGCTGCCCGCGGGCGCCTTCTTGGCCAGCAGCTTCTCCACCGTGGGGGAGAGCTGCGCGCCCTTCGAGCGCCAGTGCTCCACCCGCTCGCGCTTGACCTCCAGAGCGGGCGGGTTGCTGCGCGGGTTGTAGGTCCCGATGACCTCCACGGGCCGCCCGCTGCGCGCGCGTTCCTTCTCGATCACCACGATCCGGTATTGGGGCTGCTTGCGCGCACCGGTGCGCGACAGACGGATCATCAACACAGAAATCGTTTCCTTTCTTAGGGTTACCAGGGATTGCACTGCACTGAGCCCGGCCCACGGCGGGAACGGGAAGGCAGAGGCAAACTCAGATTATCGCGTAAATCCCGCCGCTTGACAAGCTTACCGGATGGCGGGAGGCCCGTTGTTACTGTGGCTGGCCAGCACGTCGTGGTAGTAGGGCCAGGGCGGGAAGGCGGCACAGGGCAAATCTCCAGAAGAGGTCTTGGAAGGCGAGGATTAGGCCCGGCCGGCGCCCGAAGGAAGGGCCCTGTGTCCCAAGGTCGGGTCGCAGCCGGGTGACTCGTACCATGGTACATTGGTACACTAACCCCCGGAGGGGGAGGCGCCATGGCTGCGAAAGACCGGTTCCTGGTGGAGCGGGTGCAGACCGGGGTGCGCATCGAGAGGCGCATCCTGAAGGTGCTGAAGGCGCTGGCGGAGTACCACGATCTCACCCTGGGCGACCTGCTGGAGGGGATCGTGCTGCACGCCTTCGACGGCAAGTGTCCTTTCAGCCCCGCCAACCTGCAACGCATCCGCGAACTGAAGAAGTTCTACGGTCTGGACCTGGATGCCCGCGCCAGCCATCGCCTGATCGAGAGCCAATCCCCCCAGAAGGAGGCGCCCGGCCGATGAACCCGCGTGTCGCGCCATTGGCAGTTCCGGGACTGCGCTGGGTGCTGGGCCTGGTGGTGCTGGTGGAGAGTTGCCGCTTCGCGTTCTCCTCCGCGGCTGCTCGCTCGTTTGCCCACACGGGACTGCCGCTCTGGCTGCGGCCTGCGCTCGGCATCAGCGAAGCGGTGGCGGCGCTACTCTTCCTGCTGCCCGCCGCCCGGCTGGTGGGCGGCTACTTGCTGCTGGGGATCTTCGCGCTGGCGGCGGCGATCCACCTGCTGCACGGAGAGTACGACGTGGGGCCGCTGCTGATCTATGCCATGGCGGCGCTGGTGTGCCTGAGCGACGAGGCTAGGCGCTGAGCGCTTCGAGGATGGCGGCGGGCTCGGCGCGGCGGCGGAAGTCGGCGTCGGCCCAGCGCCACAGCACCCGGCCGTCGCGCTCCAGGACGAAGGTCGCGGGCAGGGGCAGCTCCCAGCTCGTGTCCCCGTTGCAGTGCGGCAGGTTGATGAAGACGCGCTTGTAATGCTCCTGCAGGTATTCGGGCAGCGAAGTAGCTACGCCGAACTGCCGGGCCACGCGATTCGAGGCGTCGCTCAGCACCGGGAAGCGCAGTTCGTGCTGCTCGGCGGCGAAGCCGGATTGCTGCACCGTCTGCGGGGAGATGGCGATCAGCGACGCCCCGCGGGCCTGGATCTCAGGCGCGATGTCGCGCAGGGCCTCCAGCTGAGCCACGCAGTAGGGGCACCAGCGCCCGCGATAGAAGGCGACGACCAGGCG
>DASPRL010000392.1 GCA_035624475.1 Terriglobales bacterium | reverse complement strand
CACCGACCCGGCGCGCGGCTGGATCTCGCGCTATGCCTGGGGCCAGCAGGACTATCACCAGGTGGTCATGGCGAGGCTGCGCCAGGTGGAGACGGCGTTGCGCGCGGCCGTCCCGCAGGACCTTGAGACCCGCTGCTACGTGGACACTGGACCGCTGGTCGAGCGCGTGGTCGCCAAGTACGCCGGCCTGGGCTGGCTGGGCAAGAACACCTGCCTGATCCATCCCAAGATGGGTTCGTGGCTCTTCCTGGGAGTGATTCTTACTTCGCTGGAGCTGGAGCCGGCCGCGCCCCTGCCCGACCGCTGCGGCTCCTGCACCCGCTGCCTGGATGTCTGCCCCACCCAGGCCTTCCCTGCCCCGTATGAGCTTGACGCCGCGCGCTGCATCTCCTACCTGACCATCGAGAAGCGCGGGGAGATTCCCGAAGAGCTGCGAGCGGGCGTGGGCCGACACGTCTTCGGCTGCGACCTCTGCCAGGAGGTCTGCCCCTGGAACCGCAAGGCGCCGGTGAGCGCGGCGCCGGAGCTCCAGCCGCGGCCGGAGCTGGTCAACCCGGCGCTGGAGTGGCTGGCCGGGCTTTCCGAAGAGGAGTTCCGCCGGAACTTCCGCGGCACGGCGGTGCGCCGGGCCAAGCGCAGCGGGCTGCGCCGTAATGCCGTGGTGGCCATGGGCAACAGCGGCGATGCGCGCTTCCTGCCGCACCTGGAGCACCTTTCCCATGACCCCGATCCCACGGTCGCCTCCCATGCCCGCCGGGCGCGGGCGCGACTGCGGCGCGCAGCGCAGGCGCAAGCCCCTACAACTTTGCCGCCGCGCGCTCCCGCGCGCGGAAGTAGAGCAAGGTGATGGCGATCATCGCAGGAACCTGTAGCAGCCCTACCAGCACGGTGGCACCAGCGCCCAGAGGGTACTGGCTCCAAAATGGGAACGGAAACTGCTCGGCGAGATAGCTTTGGCCCTTGTGCATCCCCAAGACAACCAGGTACGTCACTATCTCGCTTTCCATGAGCGCGAGCCAGATCCTGAGCACGAAGCGATCACTCAGCCTGTTGCTCGACTTCAGGGCAACCATAGCACTGGTGCTCTCGGTCATCACAAGCGGGATAGTGAATGCCATCCGCGCCAGCACCCCCAGTACCAAGGCCGCCAGAACGTACAAGGCCACGGTGGCGGAAGTCACGCTCATCCCAGGGGAGTGCGTCAGGGCTTCGACAATCGTGAAGAGGACCACGACAATCCCGCCTGCAGCACCGAAGCCTAAGCCGGTCAGAATGCCCGCCAGCACTGTCGCCCGCAGAAAGGGTCCCAGACGCGCCTGCAACCGCACACAACAGTCCCGCACCCGCACCTCCTGTGCCCGGCCCAGTCGATCCACCGCCGTGACAATACAAGCAAATGCCGCAGAGGTAACGGTCCAGGCGCTGAGTGCGGTCGTGAGGTTTACTGCCGTGGCCGCCGCGAGAAAGCTGGGAGTGAGCCGCCACGGACCTAAGGTGTCGGGCAGGAGAGCTTGCGCGAGCGCACGATTGGCCAAGCGGCGGACGACCCATATCCCAAAGTTGAGAAGGGCGGCTGGGACAATAAAGCTCGCGAACAGCCGGAAGTGGTCGCGGTACAGCCTGAGGGTTTCCAGGTAGAACGCGTGCAGCTTGCCGGTCCTGGCGAGCAGTCCCTTGGGTGGCGGCGCGTCCTCCTCGGCCTGAAACGCCGTCTTCCAGCCTTGCCACAGGCTCGGAGCCTCCTCCGCTGGAGGTGAGGGTTCCGCGGACGGCTGCGGCGTGTCCTCCACGCTCAGCCCCCGTTTTCTCAACTCTTCTTCCAGGGTCAGGCGCGCCGCTTCCAGCAAGGACCCTTGGTCGCGGGCCAACCGCAGCAACTCTTCGTCCGCCATCCGCGAGTAGGTTCGAGCGAGCTCCGCCGTGACAGGCGTAGGGTGCGAAGCTGACAAGTCGCCCTTCATGGCCCTGGGAATTTACCGCGATTCTCGTCCGAGAAGAACCGGAAAAATCGTTGACGGCTCAGCGCTTGAGCCGCTCCATCCAGTTCAGGGTGACGGTGAAGGGGGCCGAGCTCCCCTGGCTGTAGACGGAGGCGTAGAAGTGCTGGCCGTCGGAGGTGGGGGCGTAGAAGTTGCTCAGCACCGGGTGCGGGTTGAGGTCGAACAATGCCTTGGGCGCCTCTACCCCGAAGTTGTCCCCCTTGGCCGTGACCTCGGCGGCGAACAAGGTGGTGTAGGAGGTGTTGTTGAAGAAGAGCTCCTTCCCGTTCCGGCTCCACTGCGGCTCCAATCCTCCCCCGCTCGAGACCTGCCACTTCCCTGCCGGGTTGGGATTGGAGGGGTCGGGACGGAAGGGCACGACGTAGATCTCGAAGCGCCCGGTGTCTTGCCCGGAGTAGGCCAGCCACTTGCCGTCCGGGGAGACCACGGGGCCGCGCGCGCTGTCCGCGTTCTTCACCAGCAGGAAGGGCGGCTGGCTGGTGTTCACGGGGACGGCCCAGAGCTCCCACCGCCTCTTGGGGGCGAGCACGTCCCGCTCGATGAGCACGTAGCGGCCATCCGGGCTCCAGGAGGTGGGATAGAACTCGTCGGGCGACTGCAGCAGCATCTGCTCCGAACCCAGGCCGGAGGCCGCCTTGACGCGCAGGGTGGTGCTGCTCGCGCCTTTGGAGATGGCGCTCTCGTACACCAGCTTGCTCCCGTCCGGGGAGAACAGGGGACAGCAGGACTGCTGGTCGAAGGTGAAGCGGAACTTCTGCTTGGGCCCCAACTGGTAGAGCCAGATGTCGCCGCGGGTCCCGGCATCGCGGATGGAGAGCGCCACCCGGCTCCCGGCAGGCTCCAGCGAGACGCTCTCGATCATCGCCGGCTCCTGGTCGAGCAGGCTCTCCTTGCCGGTACGGTCCAGCAGCATCAGCTTGGTGCCCACGTCCACTGCGCCGGACTGGAAGGCGACCTCGCCGTTCTGCGAGGCCGAGAAGACGGCGAAGTTGAACTGCGGGTCGTACTGGATCTGCTCGCCGATGGGCTGGGGCTCGCCGGAGAAGCTCCCGCGCTTGGGATCGAAGGATTGGGCCAGCAGCGTGCCCTCGCGCACGAAGAGCAGGTAGCCGTTCACGAAGGCCACGTTGGAGTTCAGGTCGCCCAGCATGACGTTCTGGGGCGCGCTCAGGCTGGTCCAGTAGACGTGCGGCTCCGGCGCCTGGGCCACGTAGATGTAGTGGTCGCCGTCGGGAAGGAAGTAGGGGAAGCGGTGGCTGGTCTGGTTCAGGTGCCGGTCGAAGCTGGTGACCGCGGCCGCCAGGCCTCCCGACGCGGGCACGCGATAGAGCACGCTATCGCGCGTCCCGAACAGGATCACCCCGTCCTCGTTCCAGGCGCCGCCGCGTCCTTCGGCCACCTCGCAGACGGCCAGCACCACGCCCGTGGCGACCTCGATCTTCTTCAGCTTGCCGCCCGCGAAGAAACCCACGAAGCGGCTGTCGGGCGACCAGAAGGGATAGGCGGCGCCTTCGGTCCCGGCCAGGGGGCGGGGCTCCACCGAATCCAGGCTGCGCAGCCATAACGAGCGGTTCCCGATCTGCCCCTGGACGGTGGCCACGAAGGCGACCAGCTTGCCGTCGGGAGAGAGCGCGGGAGGCCCGGCGATGCCGCGGAAGTTGAAGTTGGTCTTCTCCGGCGGCATGACCATGAATTGCAGCACCTGGGGCCGCTGCAGCTTCTCGCGCAGCAGGAAGCCGCCGGCCACCAGCAGCGCCAGCACCACCCCCGAGACCCAGGCCAGGCGCTCGCGGTTCTTGCGGCGGTGCGCCACCGGGGCGGGCACGCCCAGTTGCGTGCCTCCTTCCGCGATCCACTGCAACTGCAGCTTCAGGTCATGCACGGTCTGGAAGCGCTCCTCCGGGTCCTTGGCCAGGCAGGTGCGCACCACGCGCTCCAGCGCGGGCGGGGTCATGGGGGCCAGCGCCGACAGCGGCTTGGGATCGGCGGAGAGGATGGCGGCGATGAGCGAGGCCTTGGTGCGTCCGCTGAAGGCGGGCTGCCCGGTGGCCATCTCGTAGAGCACCTCCCCGAAGGCGAAGATGTCGGTGCGCGCGTCGGCGTCCCGGCCCTCCACCTGCTCCGGGGCCATGTACTGGAAGGTGCCGACGATGGTGCCCTCGGCGGTGAGCTTGCGGTTCTCCGCGGTCAACTCGGTGAGGGCGGCGGCGATGGGCGCCTCGGTGCTCTTGG
>DASPRL010000391.1 GCA_035624475.1 Terriglobales bacterium | reverse complement strand
CCGGAGGCGGAGTACCAGCGCCTGCAGGCCGCGTGGGGATTGCCGGCGCGCTAGCCGATTCAGGCCGGCGGGTACAGCTCCGCCAGCAGCGCGTAGGCGCGCCTGAGGTGGGGGATGACGATGCTGCCGCCCACCACCAGGGCCACGTTCAGCGACTCTTCCTGCTCGCCGCGGCTGGCCCCCAGCCGATAGGCCTGGATGATGTGGTAGTGGATGCAGTCGTCGCAGCGCAGCCCTGCCGAGACCACCAGCCCCATCAGTTCTTTGATCTTCGCAGGCAGCGCCCCGCCCTCCAGGTAGGTGTTGTGGTCGAGGTTGTAGTAGCGCTTGACCAGGAAATTGTCGGCGGCGGTGACGTGCGCGTTGAGCTTGCGACGCGTCTCCAGGAACTGCCGCGCCAGCGCGCTCTTGGCCGCGACTTCCTCTTCGCTGAAGGTGTACCGGGGCTCCTGCCGTTCCGGGCTCATGGGCGCAAGGGTATCAGAAAGCGCGAGGCCGCCGACATCCCTGCGGCTCAGCCGGCAGGGGCGAAACACGCCGGGTAGCGCCGCGCCCACGTCTTCTTCTCGCGGTAGGAGTGGGCCAGTTCCATGTAGATGCCCAGGTCGCGGTCCAGGTCCGATTGCGTCCCGTCGAAATAAAAGTTGCGGATGGGGATGCCGCCGTAGTCCCGGCTGAGCCGCGGGTAGATGCTCTCGCTCACGATCCCGTTCATGCAGGTGAAGGGGCTGATGTCGATGATGCCGTCGGCGCCGTGCTTGGCCAGGTAGGCGGCCTTGCCCACGCTCAGCACCATCTCGCCCAGCACCCCCGAGGCCGGCAGGTAGGGCCAGGCCAGCTCCAGGATCTCGCGGATGTCGTGCGGCTCTTCGTAGCCGGCG
Organism: Terriglobales bacterium; assembly: GCA_035624475.1. Classification (NCBI taxonomy): domain Bacteria; kingdom Pseudomonadati; phylum Acidobacteriota; class Terriglobia; order Terriglobales; species Terriglobales bacterium. Next base: position 3,777 of record DASPRL010000391.1, on the reverse strand, counting down.
AAGTCGTCGCGGAAGGGGGCCAGCAGGGCGTGCTCATCGGCGCGCTGGATGCGCTTGCGCAGGTGCGCTCCCGCCATGGCCAGCGACAGCCGCCGCCCCCGCAGCCGCAGCTTGCGCATCTGGTCCTCGTTGGCGTAGCCGATCCACTCCGCGATGTCGCTCAGCCAGGCCTCGGCGCCGTAGCCTTCGAGCTTCCGGATCAGGTCGTCGTTGGAGAAATTGTTCAGCCGGCAGAAGATCTCGCCCACCACGCCGATGAGGGGCAGGTTGCGGTCGTACTGCGCGGGGACGCGGCGGAAGCGGTCACGCGCCCGCGCCATCGAATTCACCAGCGCGTGCAACTGGCAGGCGTGGTCCGCGCAACTGTGTTCGATGGTGCGGCAGAGGTCGTCGAGGCTCTCGCGGAAGGCGCGGTCGGCGGCGCCGGGCTGGGTCTCGTAGGGGCGGGTCTTGAGCAGGGCCTTGCGCAGGATGTCGGCGGTCACCAGCGCCCGCCAGGCGATGCGGGTGAAGGCGGTGGCCACGCTGCCCAGGTCGCCGTACCCGTTCTCGCTGGTGGGCGCCAGCACCTTCACCTCGCCGTAGCCGGCCTCGCGCAGGATCTTCTCCAGGAAGGGCGCGTACTGCCCGAAGCGGCAGGGCCCGCTGGCCGTGGCCATGAAGAAGACGGCGCGCTTGGGATCGAAGCCCGGCTGCTCCAGGATCCTGATGAAGTCCCCCACCGTCACTTTGGCGGGATAGCACTCATCGCCGCTGGTGAACTTGCCGCCCAGTTCGCGGGTGCGCTCGTCGGAGGGCGGGGTGGGATGCGCTTCGATGCCCAGCCAGCGGAAGGCGGCGGCGAAGGCCTCCACGCTGCCCTCCGCCATGGCGGGGATGTAGAGGACCTTGCCCGCCAGGGGATGGCCGGGGGCGAGCGCGCGTCTCACATGGCGATGTCGGCCGAGCATCGCAGGAATCCTTTCGAATCGAGATAGGCCTCGCAGCGGGTGATGAAGCCGGCGTCGTTCGAGTGTCCGTCGAACTGCAGCACCAGCGAGGGCTTGCCGGCGGCGTCGTGCAGGAACGACTTGATGTAGGAGTCGGGCCCGCACTTGAAGTTCGAGATGTAGACGAGGTGCAGGTGAGGATGGCGGCGTGCGATCTGTCCCGCCGCCAGGATGCGCCGCCCCGAGTTCCAGTACATGTTGGCGTTCACCGAGGAGATGTCTTCCTCGTCCACCGGCAGGAAATCCAGCGGCACCACGTTCACCCCGTAGAGGGCGCGCAGCTTGCGCGGGATGTCGCAGTTGAGGCTGCGGTCGTACATGTTGTAGGCGCGCCCGATGAGGATGATGGCGGGCTCGCCGCTCTCCTCCAGCCGGGCCAGCGCCTGCGCGCCCGCCTGCAGTTGCGCGTCCACGAAGGCCTGCTGGGCGGCGTAGGCGGCCTGCACGGCACGATCATTCTGCGGGCGCGCGATGCCCAGAGCGCGCCGCGCGAACTCTCCCAGCTCCTTCTGCACGTGCTTGCGCCCGAGCTGGAAGTGGACGGTGGGGCTCAGGAAGCGTCCCCGCGCCGCCTCCTCCAGTTGTGGCACCGAGCGCACCACGAAGGGCAGCGTCTGGTTCCAGGGACACAAGTGCGACTCGCCCGTGGCCGGGCTCTCGGCGTTGACCACGTTGGGCAGGAGCAGGAAGTCCAGCTTGCGCTCCAGCAGCGTCTGCACGTGCCCGTGCGCCACCTTCACCGGGAAGCAGGGCTGGGCGATGGCCAATTCGTCGCCCAGCGCCGAGATCCTGCCGTCGGTGGGCTGCGAGACCACGACGTCGAAGCCCAGCTCCTGCAGCCAGGCGCACCAGAAGGGGAACTGGTCGAAGTAGAACATGGCCCGGGGGACGCCCACGGTGGGCCCGCCCACCGGCGCGCGCAGGTTCTCTTCCAGCAGCTTGTCGCGGTAGTCGAACAGGTCTTCGAGAACGGGCTGGCGGTCGGTGCGCGCCCGCTTGCGGAACTTGTCCGAGCACTTGTCGCCCCAGTAGCTCTTCTGCCCCTCGATGACGAATTCCTTCATGTCGCAGTAGTTGGAGCAGGCGTGGCAGACGAAGTCGCGGCTGGTGAAGTCCACCTTCATCAGGTCGTAGCCGCGGAAGCGGCTCTTCTCGCCGGTCTGCCGCCGGCGCTCGCGCGCGATCAGCGCCATGCCGATAGCCCCGATCACCCCGTTGTGCGGGGGCACGATGATCTTCTTCCCCAGGATCTGCGAGAAGGCCGCCGCCACCGCGTCGTTGTAGGCGGTGCCGCCCTGGAAGTAGATGACCTTGCCGATGCGCCGCCCGCGCACCACCCGGTTCAGGTAGTTGAGCGCCACCGAATAGGCCAGGCCGGCGCACAGGTCGCCCACCTCCGCTCCCTTGTGCATCATGCCGGTGACGTCGCGCTCCATGAAGACGGTGCAGCGCTCGCCCAGCCGCGCCGGGCTCGGAGAGGCCAGGGCCAGCCGCGCGAACTCTTCCTTGATGGAGATGCCCAGCTTCTCCGCCTGCTCCTCCAGGAAGGAGCCGGTGCCGGCGGCGCAGGCCTCGTTCATGGTGAAGTCCACCACCACCCCGTCCTCGATGCGGATGAACTTGGAGTCCTGGCCGCCGATCTCGAAGATGGTGTCCACCAGGTCCATGCCCAGGCGGCGGCAGACGTGCATGGCGCCGGTCTTGTGGGCGGTGATCTCGTCGTTGACGGTGTCGGCGCCCACCAGCTCCCCGATCAATTCGCGCCCCGAGCCGGTGGTGCCCACCGCGTGGATGTCCAACCGTCCGGCGAGTTCCGCCTCGATCTCCTTCAGCCCGGCGTTCACCACCTCGATGGGCCGCCCCTGCGTGCGCAGGTAGATCTCCTTGAGCAGGTTGCCCTCGGCGTCGAGCACGACCAGGTTGGTGGAAACGGAGCCGATGTCGATGCCCAGGTAAGCTTCGACTTTCTGTCCCGGCGGCGGCAGCGGCGGATCCTGCACCCGGTGGCGCAGCAATTCCACGTTCTCCATGGAGAGCGGGTCGCTGCCCGCGAAGCTCTGCTTGTCGGCGTGCTGGTGCAGTTGGTGGATGCGCTTGAAGGAGCGCTTGCGGCTCTCTTCGGTCTCGAACATGGCCGCGCCCAGCGCGCCCAGCCAGGCGTGCAATTCGGGCACCAGGAACTGCTCGTCCTTGAGCTTGAAGGCGTCGCGCAGGGCGTTGCGCACCCCCTGGTTCAGCGCCACCGCTCCGATGAAGGCCACCGGCGGCGTGACCTCCCGCCCCTTCACGATGGCCGACTTGAAGTTGCGCGCCACCGCGTCGCACAGCCCGCGCAGGATCTGGTCGGTGGAGTAGCCCTTCTGCTGGGCGTGGATCATGTCGCTCTTGGCGAAGACCGAGCAGCGTCCCGCCACCCGCGCCGCGCAGGAAGCCGCGCACGCCGCCGCGCCCACCTCCTCGACGTTGTAGAGCAGGCGCGAGGCCTGCTGATCGATGAAGGACCCGGTGCCGGCGGCGCAGTCGCCGCTCGTCGAGTAATCCACGATCCCCAGGTACTTGGAGCGGGCGCCGGGCTCCAGGCGCAGGTACTTGGAGGCCTCGCCGCCCATCTCGAAGACCGTCCGCACCTGGGGATAGAAGACGCGCGTGGACTTGGCGATGGCGCGGAACTCGTTCTCGAAGTAGATACCCAGGATCTTGGCGATGAGCTGGCTGCCCGAGCCGGTCACCCGGATGCCCTCCACGTTGGGCTCGGGCACGTGCTCGTAGAATTCCTTGAGCAGATCGA
>DASPRL010000390.1 GCA_035624475.1 Terriglobales bacterium | reverse complement strand
CGCGAGATGGACGCCGACCACAACCGCTGCGTCATCACGCTCGTCGGCCCGCGCGAGGCCATCGGCGAAGCCGCCCTGCGCGGCGTGGGCAAGGCCGCCGAACTCATCGACCTGACCCAGCACCAGGGCGCGCACCCGCGCATGGGCGCCGCCGACGTCGTGCCCTTCATTCCCATCGAAGGCGTCACCATCGAAGACTGCGTGCAGCTTGCCCGCCAGGTGGGCGAAGAGATCTGGAAGCGCTACCAGATCCCCGTCTATCTCTACGAGGCTGCGGCCGCCACCCCTGAGCGCCAGAACCTGGAGAACATTCGCCGCGGGCAATTCGAGGGCCTGCGCGAAGAGGTGAAGACCAACCCCGCCCGACGTCCCGACTTCGGTGAGCCGCGCCTGCATCCCACCGCCGGCGCCACCGTGGTGGGCGCGCGCAAGTTCCTCATCGCTTACAACATCTACCTCAACACCCCCGATGTGGAGGTGGCCAAGAAGGTGGCCAAGGCCATCCGCTACTCCAACGGCGGGCTGCGATACGTGAAGGCGGCGGGCTTCCCGGTGCGCGGCCTGGCCCAGGTCTCCATGAACCTCACCGACTTCGAGCAAACCCCGATCGCGCGCGTCTTCGAGGTGGTGAAGCGCGAGGCCGCGCGCTACGGGGTGCTGCCCGCCTTCAGCGAGATCGTGGGGCTGATCCCCAAGAAGGCGCTGGAGGCGGCCTCGGAGTGGTTCCTGCAGATCGAGAACTTCGATTCCTCGCTGATTTTGGAGAACCGGCTGGCGGCGGTGATGAGCGGCAAGATGGCGGTGGGCGGCCTGCGGGCCGGGGTGGAGCCCTTCGTCGAGCAACTGGCCGCGCCCATCAGCACTCCCGGCGGCGGCTCGGCTTCCGCGGCGGCGGCGGCCATGGCGGCGGGACTGACGGCTATGGTGGCCGGGATGTCGCGCGGCAAGAAGAATTATGTGCAGTACGAGCGCCAACTGAGCGAGGCCCTGGCCCGCTTGGCGCAACTGCGGGAGGAATTGAAGGCGGCGATCGACGCCGACGCCGAGGCCTACAAGAGCGTGGTCGCGGCCTACAAGCAGGCCAAGGATGCCGCCGGCTCCAACGGCGCCGTGCGCGATGCGCTGAAAACCGCCACCAGCGTGCCTCTCCAGGTGGCGGAGCGGGCCCGGGAAGTGGGGCGCATCGCGGAGTCGCTGCGGCCCATCACCAATCCCAACATGGCCTCCGATCTGACGGTGGCGCTGGCCCTGGCCCGCGCCGCGGTCGAAGGCGCCCTGGCCAACGTCGAGATCAATCTGACCTCGCTCGAAGACGAAGCCTTCGCCCGCGAAGTCCGCGGCCGCGCCGGCGCGCTGAAGATTTAGGGACCCACACCTCCCATCATCCCCAACAGGGTTACCTTCGTGCATTGCGGCGTTACCGCCGTCAATTGACGGCGCGGAGCGGTGCTGTGAGAATGGTTCCCAAGGGAATACTGGGATAACAGCTTGGACCGTCTCCAAAGGCTCTCTCGGCAGAACTGCGACTCCGTGGAGAAAGTGTGCGCGGAGCTAGCCGGCATCTTCTCCGTGCGCCGCGACGAGGTAGCGCTGCTGCGGGTGCAGGGCAGGATGCTGCACTTCGTCTACCCGCCGGAGCTGCAGGCGGCGGGCGCCATCCCTATCTCCAGCTCGGCCGTCGCCGCCCGCACCGCCTCCACGCGCAAGGCGGAGCTGTTCAACAGCTTCGTCAAGGTCAAGCACAGCAGCGTCTTCGAGACGGTCAAACTGGGTTCGGAGGAGTCCAGCAGCGAGCCTGAGGCGCGCGTGATCCAGAAGCTGATGTCGTCGCCCGTGGTAGATGAGCACCGCAAGGTGCTGGGCGTCGTCCAGATCTCCCGCAAGGGCGCCACCCTGGCTGCGGCGGGCCCCGACTTCACCGCCGGAGACCTGCGCGACCTGGAGGCCGCGGGCCGCCGCGTGGGAAGCCTGGGCGTGCTGGCGGTGGCGAGCGAAGCTCCCAAGCCGGCCGCCCCCAGGCCCGAGGAGCGTCGCGCCTTCCCGCGCTGGCCCGTCCAGCTCAGCATGCAGTACGGAAGGGCGCCCGACTTCACCCTGGGAGTGGCCTCCGACATCAGCGAGGGCGGCATGGGCTTTGCCGGCGACCGGCACTACGAGGTGGGCGACGAGATCGAGGTGAAGTTCTTCCTGGATCTGCCCGGCTCCAAGTGGTTTCACAGCAAGGCCCTGGTACGGCGCGCCGAGAAGGGCGAGCTCGGGGTAGAGTTCGTGGGCCTGCCGCCCTCCGAGCGGGCCCGTCTGGCCGAGTCGCTGCGCTCCTATGCCGCCCGCCGCAAGGCCGAGCCCGTGGCCAAGACCGCGGGCAGGTAGCGCGCCGATTGTCCGGGAGGCCGGCGTTCTATAGAATGCCGCCTCATGCCTGCGGAAGCTACGGCCGTCCCCGCTCCCGCGGCCCCCGACGAACCCAGTCCCTCCCTGCGCTACGCCTGGTACGTCGTGGGCGTGCTCACCCTGGCCTACGTCTTCTCCTTCATCGACCGCCAGATCTTCAGCCTGCTGGTGACCCCGCTGCGCCACGACCTGCAGATCAGCGATACCCAGATCAGCCTGCTGCAGGGGCTGAGCTTCGCGCTCTTCTATACCTTCTTCGGGATCCCCATCGGGCGGCTGGCCGACATCCATAGCCGGCGGCGCATCATCGCGCTCGGCCTCCTGGCCTGGAGCCTGCTGACCACCGCTTGCGGCCTGGCCCACACCTTCTGGCAGATGTTGTTCCTGCGCATGGGCGTGGGCGTGGGGGAGGCCGCGCTCTCGCCGGCCGCCTACTCCCTGATCACCGACTACTTCCCGCGGCGACGGCTGGCCATCGCTATCAGCGTGTATTCCATGGGGATCTACCTGGGCTCGGGCCTCTCCTACGCCGTGGGCGGGCTGGTGGTGGGCTGGGCCTCCACCCAGGCCGCCTGGACGCTTCCTCTGGTGGGCACGGTGCGGTCGTGGCAGCTCATCTTCCTGGCGCTGGGATTGCCGGGGGTGGCCATGGCGCCCTTACTCTACACCGTGCGCGAGCCGGCGGCGCGGCTTGCGACTGCACGGAAGCGTCCGGCGGTGCCGCTCCGCCAGGTTTTCTCCTATATCGGCAGGAACGGCCGCACTTTCGTGCTGCACAATATGGGTTTCGGCCTGCTGGCGCTCTCCGGCTATGCGGGCGCGGCCTGGATCCCGGAGTTCTTCCACCGTAGCTTCCAGTGGAGCATCCGCTCGGCGGGCGTCGCCTTCGGTCTGAACGTAGGCATCTTCGGCAGTCTCGGGATCATCGGGGCGGGCTGGATGGCGGACCGGCTGCGCGCGCGCGGCCGCGCCAACGCCAACCTGTTCGTGGGGGCGGTGGCGGCGATGCTGCTGATCCCCGTCGGCTGCGCGGTTTTCTTGTCGCCCTCGCCGAGGTGGTCGCTGGCGCTGCTGGCGCCCCTGGTGCTGCTGCAGTCGGCGCCTTTCGGCGTCGCCCCCGCCGCCATCCAGGAGATGATGCCGGCGGAGATGCGCGGCCAGGCCTCGGCCCTCTACCTGTTCGTCATCAACCTCATCGGCCTGGGCATCGGCCCCACCGCGGTGGCCGCCTGCACCCAGTACCTCTTCCGGCGGGATACGGCGCTGAACTACTCGCTGGCGCTGGTGACGGCCGCCGCCTGCGGCCTGGGAGGGATGCTTCTTTACGGCGCACTCAAGCCCTTCTTGGCCAGCCTGGAGCGGCAGCGAGCCTGGGCCCTGAGCCAGGCAACGGCGGCTTCGGGGGAGGCCGACTGAATCAGTTCTGAGGCGGCGCAGGCGCGCCTTGGGGCCCGCCCGCAATGAAAAGAAAATCGCTGCCGGGCTCGTTGTGCCCAAACTCTCCCGCGCGTGGCTCCGGCGTGACTTTTTCGACGTACGGAAGAAGCCTGTTCATGGTGAGGATGCCTTCTTTGCCTCCCCGGCTGCGCATCGCCTCCAGCAGGCGGCGGGCGAAGGGGGAGTGCTGGCCCGGACGGCCGTCGCCCACGTACTCCTTCCCACCGGAGGTCAGGTAGCGACGCGTCTTGTACTTCATCTTGCGCTGCACGAACTCGGCCTTCGAGACCTCCTGGTACTCGTCGTCACCACCGCGGCCGGTGGCCCGGGTGATACGTTCATCGAAGGTGCCGCCGAAGCACACGTCCAGCACCAGGAAGATGTGCTTGGCGTGAATGTTGTCCACGGCCGTGCGCAGGCTGGAGAAAGGGTAAGCCGTGCTGGGAAGATCGTCGCCCGGGGGCGCGGAATCGCGCGCGATCACGTAGCCTTCCCCGCCGGCTTCGTCGAAGTAACCGTGCCCCGCGATGAAGATAAAGAGCTCGTCATCATCCGAGAACGTCTTCTTCTGGTAGTCCTTCAGGACGGCGAAGATGTCCTTTCGAGTCGGGTTCGTAACCATCTGGGTTTCGAAGTCATAACCTTCCTTGAGCTCCTGGGCCAGGCTGGTCGCGTCGAAAACGGGGTTGCTGAGCTGGGGCCAGCTCTTGTTGTCGTACTCGTCGCCCGCAATCAACAGCGCGTAGTTCTTCGGCGCGGGTGGGGCCGGAGCCTCCGTGGGACTGGCCTCGGCCGGCTGCGCGAAGCCGCGACTCGTGCTGGCCAGGGCGGCGTCGGTGGTTAAGACGGCGAAGTCGCTTCCTGACATCCACGTGGCTGCGTGCTGGTAGGATCCGGTTCGCACCCTTTCCTCAGCGCCACCGGCGTACACATAGGCTTGGAGCTCGGATGCCCACAGCACCCCATCCTTGGGAAAAGCATCGCCTTGCCCGGAGAGAGCCCGCGCCAGGATGATTGTAAGCAGGCCATGCGTCTCTCCTTTGTCGTCTCGGCCCTCCCAGCCCGGCCCCTCGTACCCCACCACCAGCAAGCTGCGGTTCGCCAGTTCGAGGGCCTCCTTGGAGTCTTCTTCCACGTGGGAGCGAAAGATCTGGACCGCTAGGTCCGAATAGCTGGCGTCGAATATTACGAGCTGGTGGCCGGCCTGGACCCTGGACAGCCAGCTCTTGAGGAGACGGCCGGGGATCCCGCTCTCCGGGCCGGCCTGGTTGGCGTTGGACATGGCGAGGAAGAACTCGTCCCCTGCTCCGCTAGGCGTGCCCGCCCCGCCGCGGTAGGCGTGCCCGGCAAAGTAAACGACCACCGTGTCGTCCGGTTTGGACTCGTGGATGATGTGGTTGATTGCCGCTTCGACCCGTTCGCGGGTGGCGTCGCGGTCCAAGAGCACCTGCTTGTCCACGCGGACATAGCGGGGCACGGACTTCTTCTCCAACGCCGCCACGATGGCGGTCACGTCGTTCTTGCAGCCTCCCAGATTGACGAACTGGCCGTGGTCGCCGCGTGGGTATTCGTCGATACCGACCGCCAGGATGTACAGGGTTCCGGGGATGTCCTGCTCAAACGTGACGCCGCCCCTGCTCCTCATCGGGAACAACAGGCTTGCAACGAGAAGCATGAGGATGGCTCGTGTCGCCTTCACGGCCGGGGATTCTACACCACCCGGAAGAAGGTCCGAAATCGTCCTGTCGCCCAGGATTGCTATAATCAACCAATCGCACACCCCGCGACTCCAAGCGCAGGACGGGCTTCGCGCAGCGCCTGCAGAAGTGAGGTTTCATGAAGTACCGCATCATGCTCCTGGCCGCTCTCCTCTTCAGCGGGCTGCCCGCGCTGGCCACCGGCCTGGGCACCTCGGCGCGCGTCATGATCCCCGGCAACGTGCAGCAGATCATCTCGGTGGACTACCGCACCCTGCGCAATTCGCCTACCGGCATGGCGCTGAAGGAGCGGGTCCTGCCCCAGAACCTGAAGGCGACGGAGGGCGCGCTGCGTAACGTGGGCATCGAGCCCGGCGCTATCGAGCAAATCACCTTTGCCTCGGTGCGGGGCAAGGACGGCAGCCTGCGCCTGCTTTGCTTGGCCTCCGGTACCTTCACACGCGCCGGCGTGCTGCAGAAGCTGCGCGCGCAGAAGGTCCGCGCGGCGCAGTACCGTGACTCGAATCTCTATCCTTTAGGCGTGGGTATGGAATTGACCTTCGCTGACCCCTCCACCCTGGTCTTCGGCGACCCCACCGCCCTGCGCCAGGCCCTGGACGCGCGCGACGGGTTCGCCGAGAGCCTGGCTGCCAACTCCCAGATGACCGACATGATGAGCGACGTGGATTCGGGCGCGGTGTGGAGCGTGCTCGACTCCATCGGCACCCAGACCATGCTGCGCTCGGCGCTGGGCCAGGCCTCTTCGCTCGATACCTACGGCACCGTCAGCCAGCGGCTGCTGGGCTCCCGCTACGCCATGGACTTCGGCAACGGCGTGAACTTCGACCTCAAGGTGGCCACCACCGACCAGATGACCGCGGCTACCCTGTCCTCGCTCCTGCAGGCGGCCCTGCTCTTCCGCCGGCAGCAGGCCACGGGCGTGGAAAAGACCGCCCTGGACAACGTGACCGTGGATTCCGACAGCCACGACCTCAAGGTCCACTTCGAGAGCGACGACCAGCGCTTCCAGGCGCTGATGAAGTCGGACATCTTCAAGATGGTCTCGCGCTAGGCAGGACTGGGAAGCAGGGAAGGGGCGGCCCGCAGCCGCCCCTTTTCTCTTGGCCTCAGCCGCAGCAGGAGCGAGACACCTGGGTGGTGGCCGCAGGCTTGCGCCCGTGCAGCCGGATGGAGACCAGGGCGGAGGCAGCTTCGCGCAGCGCTCCCTCCCCGAAGCGCTCGATCAGCGGCTTGAGATCGCTGGTCCAGGCTGCGGCCAGGGCATTGCCGTCGCTCATCTGCGGGATGCTCAAGTCGGTCAAGCCGGCCTGCAAAGCCAGGCGCACGTAATCGCCCATGAGGCTGGCCCCGGCTACGCAGCCCACGTAGGCGCTGACGTCGGCGGCGATGGCCGCGGGCAGCGCGCGCAGCAGCACCAGGTCGCTCACCGCGAAGCGGCCGCCGGGTTTGAGCACGCGCGCCACCTCGCGGAAGACCGCGGGCTTGTCGGCGGAGAGGTTGATGACGCAGTTGCTGATGACGAAGTCCACCGCGGCGTCGTCCACCGGCAAGCGCTCGATCTGCCCCTTGCGGAACTCGACGTTGCCGGCGCCCAGGTCGGCGGCGTTCTTGCGCGCCAGCGCCAGCATGTCGTCGGTCATGTCCACTCCGATCACCCGGCCGCTGGGACCGACCCGGCGCCAGGCCAGGAAGGCGTCGAATCCGGCGCCGCTGCCCAAGTCGAGCACGGTCATGCCCGGCTGGAGGTCGGCCAGGGCCAGAGGATTGCCGCAGCCCAACCCCAGGTTGGCCTGCCCGGCCAGCTCCAGGTCCTCGGCGGAGTAGCCGATGGCCGCTTTGGACTGGCCGGGGGTGCCGCAGCCGCACCCCGGCCGCTGCCCGCGCGCGATCTCGCCGTAACGTTCCTGGACCGCCTGCGTGATGTCTTCCTTGGTCTTCATCCGCTTCCTCCTTCAGAGTTCGACGCGCAGGGCGCGGCGCAGTTTTTCCAGGCCGCGCTCATGGCGGCGGTACCACATCCATTGTTCGTGCTTCTCCGAGCGCACCAGCCCAGCCTCCTTCAGGATGGCCATGTGGTGGGAGACGGTGGGCTGGGAGAGGCGCACTCGCGCCTCGATGTCGCAGGCGCACATCCCCACCGGGCGGGCGATGGAGCAGCAGCCCTTCTGGGTGAGCAGGCGCAGGATCTTGCGCCGGGTGGGGTCGGCGATGGCGCGCAGCATGCGGCTCAGCGGATCGTGGGAGACGGGATGCGGCATATCGACACCTGTCAATATGATGTATACCCTATCCATCGACAGACGTCAATCTGTATCTTCCCGCCCCCGGCGGCATCGCTTGGCCGGCCTCCCCGGCCGGACCTCCCCGGGGCAGGGTACAATCGTTCCCAGTCCCGGGGGAGACCCATGCTCTTCGATGGCAGCGAACGCAAGCAGGAAGAACGCAAGAAGCTGGAGGAGGGCCGCCTGCCTCCCGGGCAGTCGCTCACCCTGAAGTGGCCGGTGCTGCACTACGGCTCGGTGCCGCGCTTCGACCCGGCGCGCTGGGTCTTCCGCATCACCGGGCTGGTGGAGCAACCCCTCAGCCTGTCCTGGGAAGAGTTCAACCGCCTGCCCCGCATCGAGGACACCAGCGACTTCCACTGCGTCACCCGCTGGAGCCGCTTCGACAACCGCTGGGGCGGAGTGGCTTTCCGCGAACTTCTCCAGCGGGTGAAGCTGGGGCCGCGCGCCGGCTTCGTGCTGGTGCACGCCGAGCAGGGCTTCACCGCCAACGTCCCCCTGCCCGACCTCGACCGCCCCAACGTGCTCTTGGCCACCCACCACGACGGCCAGCCGCTCACTCCCGAGCACGGCTACCCCCTCCGCCTGATCGTGCCCCACCTCTATGCCTGGAAGTCGGTGAAGTGGGTGCGGGGGATCGAGTTCTTCGACCACGACGTCCCCGGCTTCTGGGAGCAGAACGGCTACCACATGTATGGGGATCCCTGGAAGGAGCAGAGGTTCGACACGGACTGAGTGAATTGAGCGATCAAGTCATCGGTTCATCGCGTCATTGACTTCCAATGACTCGATGGCCCGATGACTCGATGGCTCGATTCACTTCTTGAGGATGGGGTTGTAGCCGTCTGCGGCCAGGCGGGCCTTCATGGCCTGAGCGTCCTTGAGATCGGAGAACGGTCCTACCTGCACGTGCAACAGCTTGTCGCTGGGCGCGCTGGTGACGAAGGCGGGATACTGCTTCTGGTGGAGGGCATCCACCAGCGCCTGGGCGTCTTGCGGCTTGGTCACCGCCGCCACCTGCACCGAGTACCCGGACAGCGTGACCGGGGCGGCGCTCTTCTCGGGTGTGGCCAGCTTGCTCGCGGCAGCCGGGGCGGGAGCCGCGGCGGCAGCGTCCGGGTCGGGCGCGGCGGTCGCAGGCGGGGACAACTGCGCGTTGGCGTCCTTCTGTTCCACCGACTTATAAAAAGTCATCTGGTCGGAAGAGGCGGGTGCGGCTCCCTGCGCGCTGCAGTCCTGCCCCTGGGGACAGGCTGCGGCGGAGTCCGCGGGCACCGCGGGGGAAGGCTTGCTAGCGTCGGAGGGGGTGGCCGCGGCCGCGTCGGGAACCAGCGACCCGGCCTTGACGGCCGCGGTCTTGCCCATGGTATAGCCCAAGCCGAAGAAGACGGCACAGACCATCACCAGGCCTACAAACAGCAGCAGCAGCTTGCCGGTTCCCGTGTGGACTTCGTTATATTCCGGTTCCTGCTCTTCGTAATCCATGCCCAACTTCTAACCCAAGTCGGGCCGGACGGCTAGTAACCCCGGAAATACCCGCTACTTCTGGCTGCTGACCTTCTCCAGCAGATGGCTCAGCCCGGTCACGATGTCCACCGGCACGGGGAAGACGATGGTGGTGTTCTTCTCCGCGCCGATCTCGGTCAGGGTCTGCAGGTAGCGCAACTGGATAGTGATGGGCTCGCCGGCCAGCACCTTGGCGGCGTCGGCCAGGCGCTGCGCGGCCGCGAACTCGCCCTCCGCGTGGATGATCTTCGAGCGCTTCTCGCGCTCCGCCTCCGCCTGCTTGGCCATGGCGCGGATCATGTTCTCATTCAGGTCCACCTGCTTGACCTCGACGTTCACCACCTTCACGCCCCAGGGGTCGGTGTGGGTGTCGAGGATGGTCTGCAGCCGCAGGTTGAGCTTCTCTCGGTGAGCCAGCAATTCGTCCAATTCCACCTCGCCCAGCACCGAGCGCAGCGTGGTCTGCGCGAACTGCGAGGTCTGGTAGAGGTAGTTGGAGACCTGGATCACGGCCTTGTTGGGGTCGATGACGCGCAGGAAGATGACCGCGTTCACCTTCAGGGTGACGTTGTCGCGGGTGATGATGTCCTGGGGCGGCACCTCCAGCGCGTCCTGCCGCAGGGAGATGCGCACGATGCGGTCCACCGGGGCGAAGACCAGGATCACGCCCGGCCCCTTGGGGGCCGGCAGCACGTGCCCCAGGCGGAAGATCACGCCGCGCTCGTACTCGCGCAGGATCTTGATGGAACTCAGGATGTAGATGACGAAGATGATGATGACCACAGCCAGGAAACCACCCATAAAGCCTCCATTCGCGGGCGAAGCGGCGCGCCGCTCTCGTCCGGGATTGTATATCAGGGCCGAAGGCCGAAAAAGAAGAACAGCGTGTGACTTCCCGCCTCAGGCTTGGCCGGGGCGCGAGCCGGCGGGCGCGGGCTCCACCTCGAGCACCAGCCCCTTGACGGTGCGCACCCGCACCGGGTCGCCGGGATTGATCTGCGCCGCCGCCACCGCGTTCCAGATCTCGCCGTTGACGAAGATCTTGCCTTGCGGCGCCAGCGCCGTCTGGGCCACCCCCACCATGCCCACCAGGCCCTCCTTGCCGGTCTGCACCTTGGCGCGCCGCGCCTTCAGCACCAGGCCGACGAGAAAGACCGTAATCACCCCCATGGGAATGCTGACGGCCAGCGCGGTGCCCAGCCGCACCCGCATCTCCGGGATGGGGCTGTCCACCAGCATGAGCGCCCCGATCACCATGACCACGATGCCGCCGATGGTCAGCACCCCGTGAGTCTGGAACTTGGCCTCCAGGGCAAAGAGCACGAAGCCGGCGATGATCAGGATCAGGGCCGCATAGCGCGTGGGCAGCAGGTGGAAGGAGAAGAGCGCCAGCAGGATGAAGATGAATCCCACCACCCCGGGTACCACTGCTCCAGGATGGTTGAACTCCGCGTACAGCGCCAGCATCCCGATGGTGAACAGGATGAAGGCCACGTTGGGATCGATCAGGTAGTTGAGGATGCGCTGCTTCAGCGACATGTCGAAGCTGCGGATCTGGGCGTTGGCCAGGTGCAGGGTCACCTTCTCGCCGCTGAAGCGCGTGACCTCGCGGCCGTCGAGCTGCTTGAGCAGATCCTGGTCGCTGGCCGCCACCACGTCGATGAGGTGCTGCTGCAACGCCTCCTGGTCGGTGAAGGACTTGGACTGGCGCACCGCGCTCTCCGCCACCGCCACGTTGCGCCCGCGCTTGGAGACGAAGGAGCGCATGAAGGCGGCCGAGTCGTTCTCCAGCTTCTCCTTCATGACCGGATCCATCTTTTCGTCGCCGCCGGGACCGATGATCACGGGATGGGCGGCGCCGGTGTTGGTCCCGGGAGCCATGGCAGCCACGTCGGCGGACTCCAGGATGAAGAAGCCGGCGGAGGCGGCGTAGCCGCCGCTGGGTGCCACGTAGACGATCACCGGCACCGGCGAGGCCAGGATCTTCTGGATGATCTCGCGGGTGGAGTCGGAGAGTCCGCCGGGGGTACGCAACTCGATGAGCACGGCCTGGTCGCGCTGCTGCGCGGCGGTGTCGATGGCGCGGCCGATGTACTCCGCAGAGATGGGCTGGATGGTGTCGTCCACGCTGATCTTCAGGACTTGGGCGCGGGCGGCGGAGGCTCCCAGCAGCATCCCCAGGAGCAGAAGCATTCGCAGGGTGAGGTGCGCTTTCATGGCTTGGGCAGCGGCGGCGCTTTCTGCGCGCGCTGGGCTGCGATCTCGCGCTCGAGCGCGAGGGCGGCGGCATCGCCGGGAGCCAGCCCCAGGGCCTGCTCCACGCTGCGGGCCGCCTCGTCTATCTTATTGTCCCTCAAATCCAGCCTCGCCAGCACCAGATATGCCTCCACCGAAGGCTGCAGGCGGAGCGAGGCCTGGGCCTCGGCGCGCGCCCCGGCGTAGTCCAGGCGCTTCTCCAGCGCCTGCGCCAGCCCGGCGTGGGCGGCGGCGTTGGTGGGGTCCAGGGTGATGGCCTCGCGGAACTGCTTCTCCGCCTCCGGCAGGTAACCCTGCGCCAGCATCTCGCGGCCGCGGTCCGCATGGGCGCGGGCGTGAGTGCGGTCGTCCAGCTGCGAGAGCCGCATCTCGCTGACGTTCTCGATCTCCATGGCCAACTGCCGGTAGGAGGTCTCGTCGTAGCCGAGCTCGATCCGCTCCAGGGGAAGCTTGCCGGCGGGCAGGGGCAGGGCGCCCGCTGCCGTGAGCGCCTGCTGCAGCGATTCCGCCTCGCTGTCCTGGGGATGCAGCTCCAAGGCGGCCCGCAGCTCCCGCGCCGCCCCCGCCGTCTCTCCCGCCCGCGCCAGCGAGACCGCCAGATTGAAGTGATAGTCCGGGTTGTTGGGATCGGCTTCGACGGCGCGCTGAAAGTACTGCCGCGCCTGCGCCTGGCCGCGCCGCGCCGCTACCACGCCCAGATTGTTGGTCACCTCGGAGAGGGGGATGACCGAGGCCACGAAGTCGAAGGCTTCCTGGGCCCGCTGAAACTGCCCCAGATAGTAGCAGGCCAATCCCAGGTAGAAGCTGGCCTCGCGTCCCAGGGGATCGCTGCGAGGCACATGCGCCAGGGTGGCGGCCGCGCTCTCGTAGTCCTTGGTGTTGAAGTAGGCCTTGCCCAGCTCGAGCTGGGCGCGAGCGTAGCTGGGATTCAGGCGCACGGCGCGGCGGAAGTAGGGGATGCGCTCCTCGTCGCTGCCCGCGATGGTGCCGCGCATGTAGGCTTCCAGGGCATCGAGACGGATGGGGGGCGCCGCTGCTACGAACTCGTTGCGCGAAAGGGTCAGCGCCGGGTTCAGCAGGCGCAGGACGTCCCAGGCCAGCGCGTTCTGGATGTCGAGCAACTTGACCAGCGGGCCCGACTCCTTCATCTCCGGCGAGAGGTGCAGGCGGCGCATGTCGAGGAGCTGGGCGGTGGCGCCGAAGGTCTGCCCGTCGAAGGTGTAGCTGCCCAGCACCACGTAGTCGGCGTCCATGGCCTCGGCGATGCGCAGCACGGTGGCCCGCGAGGGATGCACGCTCGCGGGGATGCCCAGGCGGTCGAAGGCGTAGAGCCGGTCGGCCCGGCTCACCAGGAAGAGGTTGCCGGTGCCCAGGCGCTCGCCCATCACCTCGGGGAAGGATTCGCCGATCCAATCCAGCCCCGGAGCCTGGGAGAGGTTGTCGAAGGGCATGACCAGGAGGATGCGGGTGGCGGGAGGGGCCGCGGCTTGGGCCACCAGCCGCGCCGGCGCCAGCGCTGCCGCCAGCAGGAGCAGTAGGGAAAGGCGCTTCAAGATACCCTCGATTATAGCGGGGAGGGCGCCGCCGGGGCGCCCCCGGGCGTGTGCGCTCGGGTCTTCCGGCAGCCTGGGAACGTTCCGTTCCCGGAACAGGAGCCTCAATTCCATTGACACTCCCCCAAAATGGAGGTATGGTGCGGCTTCCGAACGACCCGGGGCGACGGTCTGCGTCTTCCGATGAGCCACGGTCGGGCGCTCACCCTCGGGCTGCGGGTCCCGGGAGGCCGCCATGAAACGTACCCTGCAAGCCCTGATGATCGCCGCGCTGCTGCTGTGCCCGGCCGCGCCCCTGCTCGCCGCCGACTGGCCGCCGGTGGACCCCCAGGAGCTGGCCCTGAAGGACGACCCCGCGCATCCCGGCGTGGCGGCCATCATCCTCTACCACGAGGACAACCTCGATAATGCGCAGAGCGTCGAGACGCAGTATTACCGCATCAAGATCTTCACCGAAGCGGGGAAGAAGTACGCCGACATCGAGATCCCCTACAACCGTGGTTTTTACAGCGTCGAGAACATCCAGGCGCGGACCATCCATCCCGACGGCAGCATCGTGCCTTTCACCGGGAAGGCCTTCGACAAAGTGCTGGCCAAACGCGGTGACTTCAACCTCCAGGCCAAGACCTTCAGCCTGCCCGATGTCCAGCCGGGCAGCGTGCTGGAATACAAATTCACCATCCGCTGGGATCAGTCCTACTGGGTCGCCCCCAAGTGGATCGTGCAGCAGGAGCTGTTCACCCGCAGGGCCAGCTTCGTCCTCAAGGCTCCTCCCGGGATCCAGGTGGGCTACACCTGGTTCCTGCCCCAGAACCTCGGGAGGCCGCAATCCCTCAACGACGGCACCGTGCACCTGGTCGTGGAGAACGTTCCCGCGTTCCAGAAGGAGGAGTACAGCCCTCCCGAGGACTCGCTGAAGATGCGCGTCCTCTTCTACCGGACGCCGGAAGGCGCGCCGGGGATGGACGAATACTGGAAGCGAGAAGGGAAGGAGCTGTACAAGGACCTGGAGGATTTCACCAAGAAGCGTAAGGGCGTGGTGCAGGCGGTGGCCACGCTGGCGCAGCCCAGCGACCCTCCCGAGGCCAAGCTGCGCAAGCTCTACGCTCGCGCCCAGCAGATCCGCAATCTGAGCTTCGAGGAGGAGAAGACGGAGCAGGAAACCAAGCGCGAGAAGCTCAAGGAGGCCGACAACGCCGAGAAGATCCTGGAGCACGGCTACGGCTATCACAACCAGATCAACCGCACTTTCGCCGCTATGGCCGAGGCGGCCGGCTTTGAGGTCAGCCTGGTGTGGGTCACCGAGCGCGACGACAGCATCTTCCAACCCGCGCTGCTCGACCTATCCCAGCTGACGCGCGTACTGGCGGGGGTGAAGCTGGGCGGCGAGGAAGTGTTCTTCGATCCGGGGACGCCCCATTGCCCCTTCGGCCTGCTGCCCTGGGAAGATACCGGGGCGCGCGGCCTCCGCCCCACCAAGGACGGGGGGCAATTCCTGGAGACGCCGGTGGCGCATAGCGAGCGGGCCGTGCGCTCGCGTAAGGCCGACCTGCGCCTCAGCGAAGAGGGAACGGTGACGGGGACCCTCGCCCTCACCTTCGCCGGTTTGGAAGCTCTGGAGCAGCGCCTGGACGCTCTGCATAAGGACGAGACCGGACGCCGCAAGCAGATCGAGGACCTGGTCAAGAGCTGGCTGCCCAGCGGCGCCACGGTCAAAGTGGAGAACGTGAGCGGGTGGGACGGCACCGAGGAGCCACTCACGGCCAACGTTTCGATCGAGAGCGCGGGCGTGGCCAGCAGCACCGGGCGGCGCGTCCTGCTCCCGGCGGACTTGCTGCAGGTCAACCGTACCAATCCCTTCCAGCATGAGGCCCGCAGCTCGCCGGTGTACTTCGCGTACCCTTACCAGACCCACGATGAAGAGAGCCTGCAATTGCCCGCGGGCTGGCAGGTCGAGAGCCTGCCGCCGTCCCGCGACGTGAACGCCGGCGCGGCCCGCTATCAGGTGGTGCGCGGGGAGCAGAAAGGCGCCGTTCACCTGCAGCGCGATTTCCGCATGGACGGCGTGATCTTCGATGTCAAGTACTATCCTGCGCTGCGCGACCTGTACAGCAAGGTTGGAGCTGGTGATGAAGAACAGATGGTCCTACGCCCTGGGACGCCGAAGTAAGCTTGCCGGTCTCGCTTGTCTGCCCCTGCTGCTGGCGGCGCCGGCCCTGGCCGATCCGCCCGACTGGCTGCGCGCCGCCGCGCAAACGCCCGCCGGGAAGTACCCCGAGGAGACCAAGGCGGTCCTGCTCTACGACGAGCAGATCACCACCATCAAGGACGATGGCGAGATCACCACCGTGTACCGCGAAGCCTACCGCATCCTGCGGCCCGAAGGGCGCGATCGCGGCCAGGTGGTCGTGCCGTTTGATAATGAAACCAAGCTCACCTCCCTCAAGGGTTGGTGCCTGCCGGCGCAGGGAAAAGAGTACGAGGTCAAGGAAAAGGACGCCGTCGAAACCAGCCTCTTCAACGATTCCTTCTTCTCCGACGACCGTCAGAAGCTGCTGATCATCCCCGCCGCCGATCCCGGCAATGTCATCGGGTACGAATACGAGCAGAAACAGCGCCCCTACGTGCTGGAGGACCGCTGGATCTTCCAGGGTACGGATCCTGTCCGCCTGAGCCGCTTCACTCTGCACCTGCCCAAGGGGTGGGAGTACAAAGCCTACTGGGCCAACCATCCCGAGGTGGCGCCGCAGGCCGCGGGGGAGAACACCTGGACCTGGGAGGTGCGCGACCTGCCGGCGCTGCAACCCGAGTACGCCATGCCCCCGCTGCGCTCGCTGGTGGGGCAGTTCCACATCATCTACTACCCCCGCTCCGCCGAGCTGGCCGGCAAGAGCCTGGCCTCATGGGCGGAGGTGGGCCGCTGGTACGCCCGCCTGGCGGCGGGACGGCGCGATGCCTCCCCCGACGAGAAGCAGAAAGTGCAGGCCCTCACCGCGTCGCTGGCCACTCCCTTGGAGAAGATGCGGGTGCTCGCCGCCTACCTGCAGCGGCAGGTACGCTATGTGGACGTGGAGGTCGGCATCGGAGGCTGGCAGCCCCACGCCGCCGCCGACGTCTTCCATAACAGCTACGGCGACTGCAAGGACAAGGCTACCTTGCTCAGCAGCATGCTCGACATCATCGGCGTGAATTCTTACTACGTGATCCTCAACGACTTCCACGGCGGGGTGGAAGCCGGGGTGCCGGTGGCCCGCGGCTTCAACCACGTCATCCTGGCCATCCAGGTGCCTCCCGACGTGCCCAGCAACGCCCTGCATGCCACGGTGAAGCATCCCAAGCTGGGTACGCTCCTCATCTTCGATCCCACCAACGATCGCGTGCCCCTGGGGCTGATCCCCGAGTACGAGGAAGGCAACTCCGCGCTGCTGGTCGGTCCCGAGGGGGGTGAATTGATCGACCTGCCGCTGCTTCCGCCGGACCTCAACCGCCTGACGCGCACCGCCAAATTCACCCTCAGCGCCGACGGCCGCCTCGCCGGCCAGGTGGACGAGACCTTCTCCGGCCCCATCGCCTCCCACTATCGCGCCGCCTTCCTGCGCTCCAACGTAGCCGACCGCCGCAAGGTGATCGAGAACTATCTGGGAGGCTTTCTCAGCGGCTTTTCCCTGCAAGAGCCCACAGTGGAGAACCTCGAAAAGTACGACCAGGATCTCATCATCCACTACCAGTTCGTCTCCGAGCACTATGCCAAGCCCGCCGGCGGCCTGCTGCTCTTGCGCCCGCGCGTGCTGGGGCAGAAGGCCGACGACTTCTTTGAGGGCAAGGAACGCAAGTACCCGGTGCAGTTCGAAGCTCCTACCCTGCAGACCGACGACTTCCTGATCGACCTGCCCCCCGGCTTCACGGTGGACGACCTGCCCACCCCCGCCGACCTGGACGCCGGCTTCGCCTCCTACAA
>DASPRL010000389.1 GCA_035624475.1 Terriglobales bacterium | reverse complement strand
CCGGATTCGTTAGCCATGGACTCTTGGAACCCCCAAATGACGCTCGAAATAATATTCGTCGATCACCGCGGCCACGGCATGGTGGTCGCCCTCCGCCGTGCAGCGCACCACCCGGCCGGCGCACTTCACCTGCACCAAGGTGCCGGTCCCCAGGATCTCGGCGGGGATGGAAATGCTGAACTGGATGGGCGAGCCCACCGGCAGTTCTCCCTCCACCTGGAAGAGCACGCCTCCCGAGGAGATGTCCCGGGTCTCGGCAGGCAGAGGCCTGGCCTCCGTAGTCACGGCCATGGGCAGATGCAGGGGAAAGCGGACCGCGCTGCGCATCTCGGCGAACTGGGCTCCCCGCACCATTCTGGGGCCAGCTTATACCGGATGGTCACTCGGGGGAAGTTACTAAAGGGTAAATTGGTGACTGACTTGGGGAGGAGTTGCGTCCTTCCCGGCCTGGCCGCCGTGCCCGACACCGCTCAGAACCGGGTCACCTCGGTGAAGTTGAAGTCGCGCACCTTCATGGGCGGCACCACCATGTCGAAGGACTCTTCTCCGCTGGCCCGCACCGGCGTGCCCATGGCCTCTACCTTGGAGAGCATCTCGATCAGGCTCTGGTTGAAGCGGAAGTTGCGCAGGCCGTGGCGCAGCTTGCCGTTCTCGATGAGGAAGGTGCCGTCGCGGGTCATGCCGGTGAGGATCTTCTCGTACGGATCGACCTCGCGGATGTACCACAGGCGGGTGACCAGGACCCCGCGCCCGGTGGAGGCGACCATCTGACTCACCGTCTGGTGCGAGGCCTCGGGGCCGCCCTCGAAGACGATGTTCATGGGGGCCTCGCCCATCTCGTTGGGCAGGGGGAAGCCGTGGCCGGTGGGCTGGATCTCGCCCACCGTAGCGGCCAGCGGCGACTTGTTCATCCTCTCGGCGCTGGAGCGGGCATAGACCAGGTTCTCGATCACGCCGCGGTACACCAGGCGGAGGCGCTGCCGGCGCACCCCCTCACCATCGAAGGCCGCACCCGATTGCAGGGGGTGGGCGACGTCGTCCCAGACGGTGATGTTGTCACCGAAGAGCTTGGTGCCCAAGCGGTTGTTGAGGAAGGAGCGCTGGTCGAGCACGGCCAGCCCGCCGAAGTCGAAGAACATGAAGCCCACCAGGTCGAGGACGGCGGCCGGCTCCAGCACCACCGTGTACTTGCCGGGAGCCAGCTCCTGCGGCCCGGCAGATTCGCGCGCCTTGCGGGCCGCGATCTCGGCCAGCGCCACCGCGTCCAGGTTGTGCACGTCGGGGGAGTTGGCCTTCTGCCAGCCGGAGGAGTCGGCGGCCAGCATGGTCACGGAGATCTCCGAGGAGGTTTGGGTGTGCCAGGCGGCCAGACCGCGCGAGTTCAAGATGGCCTCGCAGCTCTCCGAGCAGGAGAAGATGCCGGCGGCGGTGAGCTTGTTGCTCTGGGCCACGCCCACGATGGTGCCGACGGCGCGAGCGCGCTCTTCGGGGGTGAGGGCCGCCGTTTCTTCGAAGTGGCGGCGGGGGCCGGAAGCGCCTGCCGCCGCGGCCGCGTCCGCCATGGGCAGCAGGTCGGGATCGGGCTGCTGCACGCGCGCCAGCGCCTCGGAGGCCTTCACCACCTGCTTCAGGCTCTCGTCGTCGAACTTGTTGGTGGTGGCGCGCGCGGTGCGTCCACCGAACACCGTGCGCACTGAGACCACGTAGCCTTCTTCCGCGACGTTCTGGTGGATGGTGTTGTTGGCGAAGCGGGTCAGCGCACTGTGGCCGCCATAGATGATGGCTTCCACTTCGTCGGCGGTGGAGTGCTTCTTGACCCGCTCGAAGATCTCGCCCGCTCTTTCTCTGGTCAGCATCAATGTCCCTTGTACGCCGAGCCCACCTTCACATTGCGGAAGCGCGCCGGTGCGGCCCCGTGGCCCGTGCCGATGGTCTGCATGGGCTGGCCCTTGCCGCAGTTGGGCGTGCCCCACAGCGTCCATTGGTCGCGCGAGCAGATGGCGTCCATGGAGTTCCAGAACTCGGTGGTGATGCCGCTGTAAGACGGGTTCTTGAGCATGCGGCCGCGCTTGCCGCCCTTGATCTCCCACCCGATCTCGGTGCCGAACTGGAAGTTGTAGCGCTTGTCGTCGATGGACCAGGAACGGTTGGTCTCGAAGAGGATACCCTCGTCCGTATCCGCGATGAGCCGCTCCAGGGTGAGCGGCTTCTCTCCCGGCAGGATGCTGATGTTGGTCATGCGGATGATGGGCAGGCGGTTCCAGCCCTCGGCGCGCATGGTCCCGCCCGAGCGCGGCTCGCCGATGGCGTGCGCCGTCTCCCGCGACGACAAATAGCCGGTGAACTGCCCCCGGGTGATGATGGGGGTGCACTGCGCGGGGACGCCCTCGTCGTCGTAGGCGAAGGTGCCCAGGCCGGGGCCGTGCGCCAGGGTGGCGTCGGCCACTACGTTGACCAGCTCGCTGCCGTAGCGCAGCGTGCGCAGCTTGTCGAGCGTGAGGAACGACGTGCCGGCAAAGTTGGCCTCCATACCCAGCACGCGGTCCAGCTCGATGGGATGGCCGATGGATTCGTGGATCTGTAATCCCAGTTGCGAGGAGTCCAGGATGATGGTGAAGCGCCCCTCGGGACACTGCGCGGCCGAGTGCAGCGCCACCGCCTCTTCTCCGATGCGGCGCGCGTTCTCCACCAGCCTCAGCTCCTCGATCAGTTCGTAGCCCTTGTTCTGGTACTGCCCGCCGAAGGAGTTGGGGAACGAGCGCTTCTGGATCTCGGTACCGGCGAAGGCATAGGCGGCGAAGCCCGCCCCGGTGATGAACTTCACCTGGTGGATATCGGCGCCCTCGGAGGAGTAGAACCATTGCTCGTAGCGGCGGAAGTTGAGGTTGGCCTCAGCTAGGGTGACTCCAGTCACGGCGCGCAGTTCCGCATCCACTTTCAGCAGCAGGCCCAGGTTGTCCTCCACCGAGGTGGTGAAAGGATCGACCTTGTAGGGCGTGGTCCAGTCGGCGACGGCGGGCTTCTCCGGCGCCAGGCGGACGTCGTGCTGCTTGACCTGGGCGGAGGCGCGGGCGATGGCCACGGCGCGCGCGGCCGCGGCTTCCACGCCCTGGCGGTCGAGGGCGTCGGTCGAGGCGAAGCCCCAGGCGCCATCCACGAGGACGCGCACGCCCAGGCCCTGGGAAGCGCCGTCGGAGGCGTGGCCCACCTTGCCGTTCTTGGTGGCCAGCGAGCGCGCGCGCTCGTCCACCAGGCGCGCGTCGGCGTAAGTGGCCCCACGTGTTTTCGCGGTGTCCAATGCCCAGGCTGCGACGTCTTTCATAGACCAAACTAGAAATCTATCACAGGACCCTGAAACCATGCCGGGCGGCTAACCGATCGGCGGTTGCTTCGTCCAACTGGAACGTGGGGAGGGATGACCATGGGATTCACTCACCGCACAAAGGTGGCGAGCGGAACCATGCTGATGGTCCTGGGCCTGGTACTGTTGCTCCGGCAAGGCCTGCCGGGCCAGGGGCCCGCCGGCACGCCGGGCAAGACGGGCGAACGCTTCGACAACCAGGTGCGGGACGATTTCTTCTCCGGCATGGCCGGTGACCGGGAGGCCTTTGACCGCGCCATGAAGCTGTGCGAGGAGCGGCTGAAGCAGGATCCCAACGATGCCGAGGCCCTGGTCTGGCACGGCGCCGGTCTGGACGTGCTCAGCGGGAGGGCCTTCCGCGAAGGCGATCCCGCCAAGGGGGCCGATCTGCGCCGGCGCGGCCAGCAGGAGATGGAGCAGGCGGTCGCGGCGGACCATTCCATAGTCACCCTGATCCCGCGCGGGTCGGTGATGCTGCAGGCCTCGCGCAACATTCCCTCGCCCGAGCGCGCGCAGGCCGCCCTCAGGCAGGGCTTGGCCGACTACGAGGAAGCCCTGCGCCTGGACGAGCACTTTGCTCAACGCCCGGTCCACGCTCGCGGCGAATTGCTGGCCGGGCTGGCCGACGGTTGGTACCGGGCGGGCGACCAGGCCAAGGCCGACCTGTATCTCAAGCGGATCGTGGCGGAGTTGGAGCCGTCTCCCTATGCCACACGCGCCAAGTTCGTCCTGGCCAACCACCCGGCGGCCGGCCAGCTCCAGCTCACCTGCCTGGGCTGCCACTACCGGAAGCTCGCGAAGTGAGACCTTCGGGTTCCGGTAACCATCCGCCGGCTAGCGCGTCTATTCGGGGGATGCGCCCTGGCAAGAAGCTGCTCGTCCTGTTTCTGCTGGCGCTGCCGCTGGCGGCAGAGACGTACCCTCGGGTCAATACGGGACTCGTGGAATTGGAGTGGGAGAGCGCCGGCTGGCGCGTGGTCAGCGTGCACTCCCTCGGCACCGCCCACCTCACCCTGCTCCCCGGGGATGTGTTGCAGCGGCTGAATGGGGTCGAGGCCGCGCGCATCGCCCCTTTCCAACTCAAGGAACTGGTGCTCTCCGCCAATGACCATCGCCTCAACGTCGCCCTGGAGCGCGGTGGGAGGAAGGAGGAGCTCGTCCTCGGCCCGCTCCGTCCCGGCAAGGACGATACTCCCATTGCAGCCCATGCCGACGATGCCGCGGCCTGGCTGGCTCCGGACTTCACGCTGACCGACGAGGCCGGCCGCAGCCACTCTCTGCGAGACGCGGCGGGCCGCTATGTTCTGCTCAGCTTCTTTGCCAGTTGGTGTGGACCGTGCCAGCAGGAGGCCGGTTCCCTGGATGACCTGGCGCGTCGCCATCCGGACCGGCTCCTGCTGCTCGGCATCGACACGGACGACTCTGCCGACAAGCTCCGCCTCTTCCGCGCGAAGTACCCCATCGACTTTCCGGTGGTGGAGGGCCAGACCTTCCAGTCCGGCATGGCGAAGTCCTACCACGTGGA
>DASPRL010000388.1 GCA_035624475.1 Terriglobales bacterium | reverse complement strand
GTGATTGCGCCTCCTTACCCCCGGTGTTAGCATTTTGGGTTTCGAGCCGAGCTTCATAACTCACCTGTAGCTTCGCCGGAGGCGCTTTATGGCAATCAAAGTCGGCATCAACGGATTCGGCCGCATCGGACGCAACATCTTGCGCACCGCCCTCAACGACAGCAACCTGGACTTCGTGGCCGTCAACGATCTGACCGACGCCAAGACCCTCGCCCACCTGCTCAAGTACGACTCCATCCTGGGCAACATCCACAACAAGGTCAGCGCCGCCCAGGACGCGATCCAGGTGGACGGCAAGAGCGTGCGCGTCTTCGCGGAAAAAGATCCCAACAAGCTGGACTGGGCCTCGCTGGGCGTGCAGGTGGTGGTGGAGTCCACCGGGCGCTTCACCGACGCGGCCCAGGCCAAGGCCCACCTGCGGGGCACGGTGAAGAAGGTCATCATCTCCGCCCCCGCCAAGAACGAAGACCTCACCATCGTGATGGGCGTGAACCACGACAAGTACGACGCCGCCAAACATCACATCCTGTCGAACGCCAGTTGCACCACCAACTGCCTGGCGCCGGTGGCCAAGGTGGTGCACGACAGCTTCCAGATCCAGATGGGCACCATGACCACCATCCACAGCTACACCAACGACCAGGTGATCCTGGACTTCCCGCACAAGGACCTGCGGCGAGCGCGGGCGGCGGCGCTCTCCATGATCCCCACCTCCACCGGCGCGGCCAAGGCGCTGCACCTGGTGATTCCCGAGCTCAAGGGCAAGCTGGACGGCTTCGCCATGCGCGTGCCCACGCCCAACGTCTCGGTGGTGGACCTGGTGGCCTTCGTGGAGAAGAAGACCACGGCCGAGGAAGTGAACGCGGCCATGAAGAAGGCCTCGGAGGCGGGACCGCTGAAGGGCTACCTGGGCTACGAGGAGGGCGAACTGGTGTCGATGGATTTCCGCGGCGACGCGCGCTCCTCCATCGTGGACGCGCCCATGACCCGGGTAGTGGGCGGCAACTGCGTGAAGGTCATCTCCTGGTACGACAACGAATGGGGCTACTCCTGCCGCGTGCGCGACCTGATCCACTACATCGGCAGCAAGGGGCTGTAGACATCGGGTCATCGGGTGATCGGGTGATTGAAAAAACCAAAGCGCACCACAAAGGACACGAAGGGGAACACTAAGGACACCAGGGAAGACAGGGGCATCGGGTCATTAAAGAAGCGGGCGCTGATGGGAGGTTGGTCATGCCACAGGCAGCGGTTTCCGAGGCACGCAACGGCAAGAAGAGCAATTCCCTGCGCAAGCTCTCCATCAAGGACCTGGTCCTGAAGGACAAGCGCGTCTTCCTGCGCGTGGACTTCAACGTGCCGCTCAACGAGGCGGGCGGGGTGATGGACGACACCCGCATCCGCGAGACCCTGCCCACCATCGCCTACGCGCTGCGGCAGGGCGCCAAGCTGATCCTGGCCTCGCACCTGGGCCGGCCCAAGGGCAAGCCCAATCCCACGATGAGTCTCAAGCCGGCGGGCGAGCGCCTGCGCGTGCTGCTCGACGAGCATATGGGACAGGGGAAGAACGTGGGCTTCTGTCCCGACTGCGTGGGAGCGGAGGCGGAAGAGGTCTCGCGCCAACTGGAGAGCGGGCAGTGCCTGCTGCTCGAAAACCTGCGCTTCCATCCCGAGGAAGAGGCCAACGACGAGGGCTTCTCCAAGGCGCTGGCCAAGCTGGCCGATTACTACGTCAACGACGCCTTCGGGACGGCCCACCGCGCGCACGCTTCCACCGTGGGTATCACCCGCTTCGTGCAGAAGTCGGCGGCGGGACTGCTCATGCAGAAGGAGCTGGAGTACCTGGGCAAGGCGCTGCACGATCCCCGGCAGCCCTTCGTGGCCATCCTGGGCGGGGCCAAGGTGAGCGACAAGATCCCCGTCATCCAGAACCTGCTGACCAAGGTGAACGCGCTGCTCATCGGCGGCGGCATGGCCTACACCTTCCTGAAGGCGATGGGGCGGCAGGTGGGCAAGTCGCTGGTGGAGGACGACAAGGTCGAGCTGGCGCGCGAGTTGATGGAGAAGGCGAAGGCGCGCGGGGTGCGGCTGCTGCTGCCCGTGGACCACGTGATCGCCCCGAAGATCGAGGCGGAGGTGCGCGCCCAGGTGATCGCGGCCGACCAGCCCATCCCGGCGGACCAGATGGGGCTGGACATCGGGCCCAAGACGGTGGCGCTGTTCGCCGAGGAGATCGGGGAGGCGCGCACCATCGTGTGGAACGGGCCCATGGGGGTCTTCGAGATGGCGCCCTTCGCCAAGGGCACGATGGCGGTGGCGCGGGCGGTGGCGGAGAACGCGGCCGCCGTCTCCATCGTGGGTGGCGGCGACTCGGTCTCGGCGGTGCACCAGGCGGGGGTGGCCGACAAGATCACCCACATCTCCACCGGCGGCGGGGCTTCGCTGGAGTTTCTGGAAGGCAAGAAACTGCCGGGAGTGGAAGCGCTTACCGATAAGAATTAAAGCATCACATCAAGTACGCGGAGACCCTGGTGCGAGTGGATTTGCCGGGCGGGAAGGCCATCGAGTCGGTGCGCGGCGACATCACCGGGGAGCGCACCGAGGCCATCGTCAACGCCGCCAACTCGTCGCTCATGGGCGGAGGCGGGGTGGACGGCGCCATCCATCGCGCCGGCGGCTCCCGCATCCTGGA
>DASPRL010000387.1 GCA_035624475.1 Terriglobales bacterium | reverse complement strand
CGCAGAAGGGTCTGCGCCCCGCGGCCAGGTCCTGCTGGATGGCGGCGCTCAGCGCCTCGGGGCGCATGCGGAATTCGGCGTCGGTCGCGATCTTCCGCACGTTCGCCTGCCCGATGCCCAGCGCGATGGCGTCCTTCTCAATCGACGAGTGCGCCTGCTCCGAGGTGTAGAGCACCAGGTCGCCCAGGCTGCCGCGCGCGTGGGCCTCCGGATCCACCATCTCGCGGGCGCAGGCGATGGCGTGCAGGCTGCCCACCGAAGCGGTGTCGTAGATGATGCCGAAGAACTCTTCCGGAAGGCCCATCCAGCGCCGCAGCCAGGCCAGCGAGACCTGCTCCAGCTCAGCCAGCGCCGGCGAGGTTTTCCAGTGCAGGCCGTTGGTGTTGAGCGCGGCGCACAGGAATTCGCCCAGGATGGCGGGAGCGCACGAACTGGTGGCAAAGAAGGCGAAGAAGCCGGGGTGGTTCCAGTGGGTCACCGCGGGCAGGATCTTCTGCTCGAAGTCGTGCCAGATGCGCTCGTAGGGTTCGCCCTGCTCGGGCGCGGCGGCCGGCAGCGCGTCCATCAATTCGCCGGGCTGGACGCGCGCCACCACGGGATAGCGGCGCGGATCGCGCAGGTACTCCGCCACCCAGTCCACCGCCTGATGGGCGGCGCGGCGGAAGTCCTCGATGTACTCCGGGGTGATGAAGGAAGCGGGGAGTGCGGCAGGTTCTCTGGCTTCGGCAGGCATCGTAGCGGCTCCTGGAGAAGCAGCCATTCTAGCCTACCGGCTGAGTGCGGCTATTGCGGCCGCGCGACGACCAGCTCGAGTTGGAGGTTCTGGTTGCTGCGCACGAAGCTGAAGCCGCGATCGTCGGCACAGGCGAACCTGCCCAGACGGGAGAGGTCCGCAGCGTACTCGGCGGTAGTGTGTCCGGTAAGCGGGTCCACGATGCGAAGCACTCCGGGCGCGCTGCTGCCCGTAGGGTCGGCTGTTCCCTCGAATAGCAGGGCGATCTGCCCGGCGAAGGGCCGCACTTTCCGCAGCGCAGTCCCTTTGGGCGCCAGGATGGCGAAGTGGCGCACCACCTCGCCACTGGGGGCGATCTCGTAGACCGATCCACCTTGGCCCACCATCACGTCGCCGTTGCCGGCGCGGACGGCCAGCGCGGAGAGCACCAGGGCCTGGATTTCAGCCTCTGGCGGTGGCCGCTGCGCCTCCTTCGGCTTCGGGCCGCTCATCCGTACGCGCGCCTGCATCTGCCCGCGCTCGCTGAAGACCGCGGTCACAGGAAGCTGTTTCCCGTCCCGGTGCTCCCAGCCGGAGATCAGCCAGTCGCCCGAGCCGAAGGCCGCCAGGGCGCGCGGCTCCACACCGCCTTCGACGCGCGTGCTGCGCAGGAAGGTCCCGTCACGATCGAAGGTGGCGACGTACGCGGCCACGAAGTTCTCCTGCTCGTCGACCTCCGAGGCGACCAGGTAGACCTCGCCGCGGGGGCCGATCGCGATCCGCCCCCAGTCGGCCAGCTTGCGCAGTTCGGGGACGTTGCCCGGCTCGAAGCGCACCAGGTTCTGCCCGTGGTCATCGAAGCGCAGCACGTAGCTGGTGTTGGCCTCGTCGTCGAGAGTCTCGTAGATGTAGAGGTTGCCGTCGTCGTCGCAGTGGATCTCACTGGAGACCCAATCCTGCGGGACGCCGGGCAGGGGCCCGCTTTCGTACGGCTCCAGTCGAAGGGGAATCTGAGCCTGGCATGACGTGGCACCGCCGAGAGCCAGGCATCCGACGAGAGCAGCGGCCAGCAGGCGCACGGCTCACCGCGCGGCGAAGCGCTCGGCGTGCAGTTGCTGCAGGGCGCGCACCGTGACCTCGCCGCGCTGCAGGGCGGCGATGCCTTCGGCGGCAGCCCGCGCCGCACTCAAGGTGGTGATGGTGGGGATGTGGTGGGTGATGGCGGCGCGCCGGATGGCCTTCTCGTCGAAGAATGGGTCGGGGCCATGCGGGGTGTTGATGATGAGCTGGATCTTGTCCCCCTTGATCAGGTCCACCACGTTGGGCCGTCCTTCCTTGACCTTGTAGACGCGGTCCACGGCCAGCCCGGCCTTCTCCAGCACCGCGGCGGTGCCGTGCGTCGCTACCAGTTTGAAGCCCAGTTCCACGAAGCGCTGCGCCACCGCGGCGGCGTGCGGCTTG
>DASPRL010000386.1 GCA_035624475.1 Terriglobales bacterium | reverse complement strand
CCTCCAACCCTCCCTCGACGACCTCGATGCCGGCTGCCCGCAGCTTCTCGAAGCCCTGGCCGCTGACCTGGGGGTTGGGATCGCGCATGGAAGCCACCACGCGCTGGATGCCCGCGGCCAGGATGGCGTCCACGCAGGGCGGCGTTCGCCCCTGGTGAGAGCAGGGCTCGAGGTTCAGGTAGAGCGTGGCGCCGCGGGAGGCATTGCCGGCCTGCTGCAGCGCCAGCACCTCGGCGTGGTGCACGCCTTCGTAGGTGTGGAAGCCTTCGCCCACGATCTTGCCGCCCGCCACCACCACCGCGCCCACGCAGGGATTGGGCGAGGCCAGGGCGATCCCCTGGTGCGCCAGCTCCAGAGCGCGCAGCAGGAACTGTCCGTCGGTATTGGGCCTAGACGGCACGGTCACTCTTCGTCGGGCTCGGCCACCGCGGCCGCGCCGCTGCGGCCCTTGGGACCGCGGCGCACCGGCGCCAGGCGCTCGGCGTAGGGCTCGCGCGGTGGCTCGGGCTCGCGCTTTCTCCGAGGGGTGAGGATGTTCGAGAGCAGCTTCCGGATCCTGCGCAACATGTCTGGGTCCTCTCCGCGTTCTCTGCGCTCTCTGCGGTGAAAGCTTATGCGAACAACGAATCCACGAACTCCCTGGGATCGAAGGGCAGCAGGTCGCCGGCCTTCTCGCCCACGCCCACGTAGCGCACCGGCAGGCCCAGTTCGCGCGAGATGGCCACCACGATGCCGCCCTTGGCGGTGCCGTCCAGCTTGGTGAGCACGATGCCGGTGACGCCCGCCGACTGGGTGAACAGGCGGGCCTGCTGCAGCCCGTTCTGGCCGGTGGTGGCGTCCAGTACCAGCAGGACCTCGTGGGGCGCGTCCGCCACCAGCTTGCCCGCGGTGCGCCGCATCTTGGCCAACTCTTCCATGAGCGGCGACTTGGTGTGAAGCCGCCCCGCCGTGTCCACGATGACGTAATCGGTGCCGCGCGCGGTGGCCGCCTGCAGCGCGTCGTAGAGCACCGCCGAGGGATCGCCGCCGGGCTTGGTCTTGATGACCTCCACCCCGGTGCGCGAGCCCCAGATCTCCAGTTGCTCGATGGCGGCGGCGCGGAAGGTGTCGGCGGCGGCCATCAGCGCGGTCTTGCCCTGCGCCCGGAAGTGCTGCGCCAGCTTACCGATGGTGGTGGTCTTGCCGGTGCCGTTCACCCCCACCACCAGGATGACCTCCGGCCCTTCCACCTTCTTCACCGGGCGCTCGCTGGTGGCGGCCAGGATCTGCAGCAGCTCTTCCTTGAGCAGGCGCTTGAGTTCGCCCACATCCTTGATCTGTTTGCGGTCGGCCTTCTCGCGCAGCGTGCCCAGCACCTGCTGGGTGACGGCGGTGCCCAGGTCGGCGCCCAGCAGCGAGCCTTCCAGGCCGTCCAGGGTGGCGCGGTCGATCTCGCGCGCTCCCACGATGTCCTCCAGCCGCCCGGTCAGGTTCTCGCGGGTGCGCGTGACCGCTTCCTTCATGCGGTCGAAGAAGCCGGACTTCTTTTCGCTGCCGCCGAACAGGGTCTGGATCATGGGCTGGAGCGGCGGCACGCGGAAGCCGCGCGACATCGCGCCGCGCAGCCATTATAGCGGAGAGGGAAGAGCCGGCCGTGGCTAGTCGGTGGAGGCGCTCTGGCTGGCGCCGGCGGCCACCGCAGGGGCGGGTGCGGCCGCGCTGGCGGCCGCGGCTTCGGTCACCACCGCGGCGCGCGTGAGCCGCAGCGCTCCCCGCTCGAAGACCGAAGTCAGCGCCGCCACCACCTTGGGATCGAACTTGGTGTTGGCCAGCGAATTGATGATGCGCACCACGTACTCCGGGTCCATGGCCGCCTGGTAGGGACGGTTGGTGGTCATGGCGTCGAAGGTGTCGGCCACGGTTATGATGCGCGCCAGCAGCGGGATCTCGTCCCCCTTCATGCCGTGGGGATACCCGCGTCCATCCAGTGATTCGTGGTGCAGCTCGATGCCCGGCAACATCTCGCGCAACTGCTCCACCGGGCGCAGGATATTAGCCAC
>DASPRL010000385.1 GCA_035624475.1 Terriglobales bacterium | reverse complement strand
ATCCCGGGAGGAGCGAAGTCCATCGCGCAGGGAGCGGCTTCGACGACGCAGATGACGGACGCCATTCTTGCTAAGCTGGCGAGTGTGCGGGTGGCGCAGGCGGGCTGAGCTGGAAGCTGGCAGCTAGGAGCGAGAAGCTTTCTATGGTCACATCAACGAGTCTTCACAAGACCGCCGAAGCCGGGCGTTGGGGCCAGGACGTGCGCTCCGACGCTCACGTCCTCATCGAGCCGGGCGCCGCGCGCGGCCTGGAGCTGGTAGTGGAGTCGCGCGTGGAAGCCATCTACGGCGAGGCCATCCGCGCGCAGGCGCGCGAGGTGCTGCAGAGCCTGCGCGTGGAAGACGCGCGCGTCACCCTGCACGACGAGGGCGCGCTGCCCTTCGTGCTGGCGGGGCGCATCGAAGCGGCGGTGCGGCGCTCCGGGCCGGAGAGTGGCCGCCGCTACCAGCTTCCGCGCCTACCGCTGTCGGCGGCCTCCGCGCGCGACCGCCTGCGCCGCTCCCGCCTCTACCTGCCGGGCAACGAGCCCAAGTACTTCATCAACGCCGGGCTGCACGCGCCCGACGCCGTCATCCTAGACTTGGAAGACTCGGTGCACCCGGCGGAGAAGGACGCCGCGCGCGTGCTGGTGCGCAACGCGCTGCGTGCCGTGGACTTCGCGCGAGCCGAACGCATGGTGCGCATCAACCCGTTGCCCCTGGGGCTGGCCGACCTGGATGAGGTCGTGCCCGAAGGACCGGATGTCATCCTCATCCCCAAGGTGGAGCACGCCGAGCAGGTGCTCGAGGTCGAGCGCCACGTCTGCGAGATCCAGGCGCGGGTGGGACAGGGGCGGGCGCTGTGGCTGATGCCCATCCTGGAGTCGGCGCTGGGCGTCGAGCACGCCTTCGCCATCGCCACCGCCTCGCCGCGCCTCTGCGCGCTGACCATCGGGCTGGAAGACTACACCGCCGACCTGGGCGTGGCGCGCACGCCCGAAGGCACGGAATCGCTCTTCGCGCGCCAGCGCATGGTGAACGCGGCGCGGGCCGCGGGGGTGCAGGCCATCGACTCCGTCTTCAGCGACGTGGCCGATATGGACGGCCTGCGCGCCTGGGGGCGCGGCTCGCGCGCCCTGGGCTTCGAGGGCATGGGCTGCATCCATCCCCTGCAGATCGCGGTGATCCACGAGGCCTTCGCGCCCACCGCCGCCGAGATCGAGAAGGCGCAACGCATCGTGTCCGCCTTCGAGGAGGCCCAGGCCAAGGGACTGGGCGTGGTTTCTTTGGGCTCCAAGATGATCGACCCGCCGGTGGTGCAGCGCGCGCTGAAGCTGGTGGAGCGCGCGCGGCAGATGGACCTGCTGCCGGAGAGCAAGCGATGACCGTCAAGACCGAGCTCGAGCGCAACGCCGCCAATCGCCTGGTGCCCGCCGAGGTCAACGGGCGGGCGCAGGTGCCCTTCCAGGGCGTGAACCAGTACCGGCCGGCGGGCGCGAAGCACGGCGCGCCCATCCGCTCCTGCGCCGCCTATCCCGAAGACGGCGACAAACGCGTGGCCACGCTCGAGGAAGCGCTGCGCCGCTGCGGCCTGCGCGACGGCATGACGATCTCGACGCATCATCACCTGCGCGACGGCGACGCGGTCGCGCTCGAGACGCTCCAGACCGCGGCGCGCATGGGTGCCAAGGACCTGATGTGGTTTCCCAGCGCCAGTTTCCCCACCCAGGGGCCGGTCATCGAGCTGATGGAAGCGGGCGCGGTGCATCACATCGAAGGCTCCATGAACGGTCCGCTGGGCGAATACTGCTCGCGCGGCAAGATGCGCGGTCTGGGCGTGCTGCGCTCCCACGGCGGGCGCTGGCAGGCCATCCAGGACGGCGAGGTGCACATTGACATCGCGGTGATCGCGGCGCCCTCCGCCGACCGCTTCGGCAACGCCAACGGCGCGCATGGCAAGTCGGCTTGCGGCTCGCTGGGTTTCGCGCTCGCCGACTCGATGTACGCCGACCACGTCATCGTGGTGACCGACAACCTGGTGCCCTTCCCCTGCGTGCCCTGGCAGATCCAGGGCAACAACGTGGATTGCGTGGTGGAAGTGCCCTCGATCGGCGATCCGGCACGCATCGTCTCCGGCACCACCCAGATCACGCGCAGCCCTGACCGCCTGCGCATCGCCGAGATGGTAGCCAGGTTCCTGCGCGCGGCCGGCATCATGCGCGAGGGATTCAGCTTCCAGGCCGGCTCAGGCGGCATCGCCCTCGCCTTCGTCCAGTACCTGAAAGAGATGATGAAGCAGGCGGGAGTGAAGGCGCGCTTCGTGCGTGGCGGCTCGACTCGCTACTTGGTGGAACTGCTGGAGGAAGGCCTGACCGACTACATCCTCGACGGCCAGACCTTCGACCTGGACGGGGTGCGCTCCCTGGCCTCGAACCCGCGGCACGTGGCCACCTCGCCCTTCACGTCGTACAACTTCCACGGCAAGGGCAACTTCGCCTCGATCGTGGACGCGGTGGTGCTGGGGGCCACCGAAGTGGACGTGAATTTCAACGGCAACGTGGTCACCCACTCCGACGGGCGGCTGCTGCACGGCATCGGGGGCTGGCAGAACTGCCTGTTCGCCGGGTGCACCATCCTGGCCGTGCCCTCGTTCCGCGACCGCATCCCGGTGATCCGCGACGCGGTGACCACCCTCTGCGGGCCGGGCGAATTGATCGACGTGGTCGTCACCGAGCGCGGCATCGCCATCAACCCGCGGCGCCAGGATTTGCTGGAGGCGGTGAAAGGCTCGGGCCTGCCCATCCGGCCCATCCAGGAGATCAAGAAGGAAGTGGAACAGATCTGCGGGGGCGCGCCGCAGAAGCCGCGCTTGACGGAGCGCCCGGTGGCCGTGGTCAAGTGGGTGGACGGCACCGTGCTCGACACGGTGTGGCAGATGGCCTGAGCCCCTCCCGCATCACCCGAACGGATGCTCGAGCGACGGGCTCTGCGAGGTGAACAGCTCGGCGCCGTTCTCGGTGATATGCAGGTCATCCTCCAGGCGCACCCCGAACTCCCCGCGGGTGTAGATGCCGGGCTCGTCGCTGAAGACCATGTCGGGCTGGAGCGCGACGGCGTCGCCCCGCACCAGGTAGGGCCACTCGTGGCCGTCCATGCCGATGCCGTGGCCCACGCGGTGGGAGAAGTACTTGTAGCCAGGACCGTAGCCGGCGTCCTCGATCACCTTGCGTGCGGCCGCGTCCACCGACTGCGCCTCCACGCCGGGCCGGGCCGTGCCCAGGGCCGCGCTCTGCGCCTTGTGCACGATCTCGAAGACCTTCTTCATTTTGTCCGAAGGCTTGCCCAGGACGAAGGTGCGGCTGATGTCGGACTCGTAGCCTTCGACCCGGCAGCCGCCATCCATCAGCAGGATGGTGTTCTCGCGGATGACTTGCGGCGTGAGCGAGCCGTGGGGCAGCGCCGAGTAGATGCCGGTCTGCACGCCGGCGCCGCCTTCAAAGCCCAGGCGCTCGTGGGCGGTGGAGACCAGCGTCTCGAAGTCGGATTCGGTCATGCCCGGCTTGAGGGCGCGCCACGCGGCCTCGTAGGCGGTGATGGTGACTTTGGAGGCCAGGCGCATCAGTTCGATCTCGTGCGCGCTCTTCACCTGGCGGCAGCCGGCGGTGACCGGGGTGGCGCTCACCAATTCCAGTGCAGGTGCGGCCTTGGCCACCCCGTCGGCGTAGACGAAGCGCACCGTCTCCTCGATGCCCACGCGCCCGCTCGCGATGCCGCGCTCCTTCAGTCCCTGCGCCACCAACTTGTAGGGACTCTCGTCCTCCTCCCAAAGCAGGACGGGCGTCTCCTTGTCCAGAGGCCCCAGCGCGATCTGTTCATGCGAGCGGTCGGCCTCGAAGGCAGGACAGACGAAGAAGGCCTGGCCGCGCGCCGGCAGCACCAGCGTGAACAGGCGCTCGCTCAGCCACCAGCGGATGCCGGTGAAGTACACCAGCGAGGTGCCGCCGATGAGGAGCATGGCGTCGAGGCGGTTCTCGGCCATGAGTCGTCGCGCTTTGTCCAGCCGCGCCGCCCGCTCCTCGCGGGTGATGGGCTTGGCCAGCGACTTCATGGACTTGAGCGCGGCGAGGGAGGGCGGGAGCGCGCCTTCGCTTGCCAGCACGCTGCCCGGGCTCCAGCGCAGGGCGGCGCCCGCGCCGGCTGCCGCCGCCGTGAACTGCAGCAACCGCCGCCGCGAGATCACGGCCGGCCTCGCTCCGCGGGCAGCAGCACCGCCGGGATGTCCTGCTTCTTCACCAGGTCGTTGAAGGCGGGGACGTCCGCGCCCAGGATCTCCTTCCACTTGGCGAGTTGCTCGTCGAGCTGCGAGCTCAGCATCTGGAAGACCTCGTAGGACTGCTGCGTGGGCGCGGTAGGAGCGCTCTCGATCACGCTCACCAGCTCGGCCATGCGGTTGTTGAGCTTGACCGGATAGTTGAGCGGGTCTTCGTTGCTCTTGGACTTGCTCTGGATGAGCACGTCCTCCACCGCGGTCAGCTTGGCGTCGAGCTGGCGGGCGGCCTCGCGGATCTCCCGCGCGCGCGGATCACCGTCCAGGCGCCGGGTCAGCTCCTGCACCTGCGCGTGCACCGCCCGCATCTGGTTGATGGCCTTATCCATCTCGTCCAGGCGCTGGTGGGCCTTCTGCGCCAGGTCAAGCTGCTTCTCCAAGTCCGCCTGCGAGGTGGTGACGCGGGGATCGAGCTTCACCTCGAAGGACTGGGTGTAGGTCTTGCCCTCGATGGTGAGCTTGGCGGTGTAGGTACCGGGAACCACCAGCGGGCCCTGCATGTTGCCGCCCCACAGGATGGCGCCCGGGACCGCCGTCGCCTCGGAGTAGCGCAAGTCCCAGATAAAGCGGTTCACGCCCGCCTTGGTGGGTAAAGGCTGCGGCGGACGCTGGAAGGGACTCTCCTCGGCGCCTTCTGCCCGGGGCTGCGGAGGCGCGGGGTACCTGCGCACCAGCTTGCCTTGCGCGTCAAGGATCTCCAGGGTGACAGGGGGCGCGGGACGCCGGCCCTCGGGCCGGGCCTCGGCTCCCTCCCCGCCTTCACCCGCCGCCGGCCGCTCCGGCGGCTTGATCTCGTTCTTCAGCCAGTAATAGAAGACGGCGCCGTTGGGCCGGTTCTGCCCCGCGGTGGCCGCCCCGCCGCGCCGGAAGCCACCCGAACCGATGTCCGTGCGCAGCACAGGAGAAGGCGCGAAGAAGTAGGCGTCGGCCGAGGTCACCTCCGCGCCGTACTGCCGCAGGGGGGAGATGTCGT
Organism: Terriglobales bacterium; assembly: GCA_035624475.1. Lineage (NCBI taxonomy): Bacteria > Pseudomonadati > Acidobacteriota > Terriglobia > Terriglobales > Terriglobales bacterium. The sequence continues at coordinate 14,148 of DASPRL010000385.1, read as the reverse complement.
CGAGCACCCAGAAGGAGCGGCCGTGGGTGGCGACCACCAGGTCGTCGCCCTTCACCACCAGGTCGTGGACGGGAGTGGGCGGCAGGTTCTGCTGCAGCGACTGCCAGTGCGCGCCGCCATCGAAGGAGGCCCAGATCGAGGTCTCGGTACCGGCGAAGAGCAGGCCCTTGCGCACCGTGTCTTCGCGCACCGCGTGCACGGAAGCGCCGGCGGGCAGGCCGCTGTCGATACGCGTCCAGCTCTTGCCGAAGTCGGTGGTCTTGTAGATGTAGGGAGCGAAGTCGTCGAGTTCGTGGCGGTCGGCGGCGACGTAGGCGGTGCCGGCGTCGAAGGGCGAGGCTGAGACCAGGTTGATGCGGCTCCACTCGGGCAGGTCCTTGGGGGTGATGTTGGTCCAGCTCTTGCCGCCGTCGCGGGTGAGCTGCACCAGGCCATCGTCGGTGCCCACCCAGACGGTGTCCTTCTCCAGCGGCGAGGGCTCGATGCTGAAGACGGTGTCGTAGTACTCGACGCTGGTGTTGTCCTGGGTGATGGGCCCGCCTGAGGAGGCCTGCTTCGATTTGTCGTTGCGGGTGAGGTCGGGGCTGATGGCGGTCCAGCTCATGCCGCCGTCCGTGCTCTTAAAGACGACCTGCGCGCCGTGGTAGAGGGCGCCGGGATCCAGCGGCGAGATGGCGATGGGCGCGGTCCACTGGAAGCGGTACTTCAGGTCGGCGGCCCCGTAGCCCATGGGCTCCACCGGCCAGGCATTGATCTCCTGCTCTTCGCCGGTGCGGTGGTCCAGGCGCCCGATGTGTCCGCCGTAGCAGCCACCGTAGACGATGTTGAAGTCGCGCGGGTCGGGGACGATGTAGCCGCTCTCGCAGCCGCTCACCGGGTACCAGTCGGGCCGGTCGATCACGAAGTGATCGGTGGCGCTGGCGATGGCCACGCTGCTGTTGTCTTGCTGCGCCCCGTACAGCCAGTAGGGATAACGATTGTCGGTGGCCACGTGGTAGAACTGCGCGGTGGGTTGGTTGAGCAGCGTGGTCCAGCTCTCGCCGCCGTTCTGGCTGACGGCGGCGCCCCCGTCGCTGCCGCTGATCATGCGCTTGGGATCGGTGGGATCGATCCACAGTCCGTGGTTGTCGCCGTGCTGCTGTTGCATCGGGGTCAGGGTGCGGCCGCCGTCGGTGGAGCGGAACATGCCCACGTTCAGGAAGTAGACCACGTCGGGGTTCTGGGGATCGGCGACCACGTGGCTGAAGTACCAGGCGCGCTGCGTGGTGCGATGGTCGTCGTTCATGCGGCGCCAGTGCTCGCCGGCGTCGTCGGAGCGGTAGAGGCCGCCCTCCTTGGCCTCGATCTGCGCCCACACCCGGCTGGAGTTGGGCGCCACCGCCACCCCGATACGTCCCCACACGCCCTTGGGCAGGCCTTCGCCCTCGATCTTCTGCCAGGTGGAGCCGCCGTCGATGGACTTGTAGAGGCCGCTGCCCGGCCCGCCGCTCGACATCGACCAGGGCGTGCGGTAGGCCTCCCAGAGCGCCGCGTACAGCACGCTGGGGTTGGTGGGATCGAAGGTGATGTCGATGGCCCCGGTCTTCTCGTCCTTGTAGAGCACCTTCTGCCAGGTCGCGCCGCCGTCGCTGGAGCGGAAGACACCGCGCTCCGCGTTCTGCCCATAGACATGGCCCATGGCGGCCACGAAGACGATGTCGGGGTTCTTGGGATTGACAATGACCTTGCCGATGGTCTGCGTGTCCTTCAGCCCGATGAACTTCCAGGTCTTGCCCGCGTCGGTGGACTTGTAGACGCCGTCGCCGCGCACGATGTTGCCGCGGATGCACGCCTCCCCCGTACCCACATAAATGACGTTGGGATCGGACTCGGCCACCGCGATCGAGCCCACCGACTCGATCGGGGTCTTGTCGGAGATGGGCGTCCAGGTCAGGCCGCCGTCGGTGGTCTTCCACACTCCCCCCGCCACCGCGCCGAAGTAGAAGGTATTGGCGTCGCCGGGGACGCCGGCCACCGCCAGCGCGCGCCCGCCGCGAAACGGGCCGACCTGTCGCCAGGCCAGGCCCTGGAAGGGATCTTCTTTCTTGGCCTCTTCCGCCTTGGCGGCTGCGGGCGCGGGCGCGGCGCCAGGCTTCGCCTTCTTGTCTTTCGCCGGCGGCTTCTGCGCGGCCAGCGGCAAGGCGAAAAAGGCAGCGGACAGGATCAGGGCGAAAATCGCCAGCACGGCAAGACGCAGGCTCTTCATGGCGTACAGACCTCCAGCCTGGATTTTGCGACCGGACATGATAAACGCCCGGGGCGCAAAGCGGTAGAAACTTCCAGCCGGAGCGGCTGCCCCGAAAGGAGGGGCTAGCCGCAGAGCACCGCGCCCCCATTCACGTTGAGCACCTCGCCGGTGATGTGCTGCGCCCAGTCGCAGGCCAGGAAGACGATGGAGCGGGCCACGTCGCTGGGCTGCGCGATGCGCCCCAAGGGCACGGCGCCCGCCACCTGCTCCTTGAAGCCGCCGCGCTGGAAGACGGGGTCGTTCAGCTCGGTCTCGACCCAGCCGGGCGCGACGCAGTTCACGCGGATGCGCGGCGCCAGCTCCACCGCCAGCGACTTGGTGAAGCTGATCTGTCCGCCTTTGGAAGCGGCGTAGCCCGAGTAGTGGGCCTCGCCGCGCTGGCCTGCGGTCGAACTGACGATCACGATCGAGCCCTGCCCCTGGCGCCTCATCACCGGCACCACCGCGCGGCAGGCGTTCCAGGTGCCCTTCAGGTTGACCTCGAGCACGCGGTCCCAGAGTTCCTCTGGCATCTCCTCCACGCGCGCGCCCTCCCAGATGCCGGCGTTGGCCACCAGGATGTCCACGCGGCCGAAGTGGGTCACGACCTGCTCCGTCAGGGCCAGCGCCTCGCCGTTGCGGGAGATATCGGCGGCCAGGGTGATGGCTTCGACGCCCAGCTCGCGGGCGCGCCCCGCCGTCTCCCGCGCGGCGGCGTGGTTCTGCCGGTAGTTGATCACCACGTTGCAGCCGGCCTCCGCCAGGCGCAGCACGGTGGAGCGTCCGATGCCGCGCGAGCCCCCGGTCACGATGGCCACCCGGTCGCGCAGCAGGTCCGCGGGAAAAGGGACGTGGGCGCGCTTCTCCTGCTTGAGTTCAATCATGGGGCGCACCTCCAGCCACAGAACCCGCATAGACGCGGCTGCCCTGCCTCGGGAGAACCGCCAACGCCTCCGCCACCAGGGGCGCCAGTTTCTCCGCCTCGGCCAGGAAGGCGTCGTGTCCGTGCGCCGATTCCAGCTCGGCATAGCGGACGTCGACGCCGGCGGCACGCATGCGCCCGGCCAGCGCCCGCACCTCCGCGGCCGGGAACAGCCAGTCCGAGGAGATGCCCACCAGCAGCACCTGCGCCGAGATGCCCCGCAGCGCAGCCTCCTCGTTCTCACCGGGGCGTGGCAGCTCGAAAGTGTCCATCGCCTTGGAGAGCGCCACGTAGGAGTCGGCGTCGAAGCGGCGCACGAAGATCTCGCCCTGGTGGTCGAGATAGCCGGCTACGTCGTAGCGCGCGTCCAGCGAGCGCCGGGGATCCTCGCCGCTGCGGTCGGGACGGCGAGCGAAGCGCTCGCGGAAGAGCTCCGCCGACTTGTAGGAGCACATGGCGAGGGCGCGCGCCAGCGCCAGCCCGCGGCTGGGATCGAGGCGAATGGCCTGCCGCTGCAGATGATTGAACGCCAGCCCCAGGGCGGAAAGCGGCGTGGCCCCGATGACGATACATCGCTCGGCGCGCCCGGGAAAGCGCAGCGCCCACTCCAGCGCCTGCATGCCCCCGAGGGAGCCGCCCACGACCGCGGCGAGGCGCCGCACCCCCAGGTGGTCGAGCAGCCGTGCCTGCGCACGCACCATGTCGCCCACGGTGACCAGGGGGAAGCCGGAGCCGTAGCGCCGCCCGGTGCGCGGGTCGAGGGACGGCGGTCCGCTCGAGCCGTAGCACGAGCCCAGCACGTTGACGCCGAGCACGCAGTGGCGCTCGAGATCGAAGGCGCGCCCGCGACCGAACATCGCCGGCCACCAGTCGCCTGCGCGCGCCGAGCCGGAGAGCGCGTGGCAGGCCAACACCACCTGCTCGCGCCGCCGCTCCAGATCGCCGTAGATGGCGTAGTGCAAAATCACCGGCCGCAGCGTGCCTCCGGCGTCGAGGAGAAACGGCTGCTGCTGGGCGAAGGTGAAGTCGCCTTCGAAGCTAGGTCGGGGGATCTCGCTCATGCTGCCTCCCTAGTCCGCCGCGCTGGCGCCGCGCCGAGTCGTGGCCCGCTCCAGTCCCTGCTCGAGGTCGCGGATGATGTCGCCCGCGTTCTCGATGCCCACCGACAACCGCACCAGCTCCGGCGTCACGCCGGTGACGCGCTGCTCCTCGGCGCTGAGCTGCTGGTGGGTGGTGGACGCCGGGTGGATGACCAGCGACTTGGCGTCTCCGATGTTGGCCAGCAGGCTGAACAGCTTCACCGCGTTGATGAACTTCCTCCCTGCCTCCCGGCCGCCGCGGATGCCGAAGGTGAGGAGCGCGCTCGCGCCCCGTGGCAGATACTTCCCGGCCAACGCGTAGTGCGGGCTGCTTTTCAGGCCGGGATGATTCACCCACTCCACCGCGCGGTGCTGCTCCAGGAAGCGCGCCACCTCGAGCGCGTTCTCGGAGTGGCGCTGCATGCGCAAGGGCAGCGTCTCCAGGCCCTGCAGGAAGAGGAAGGCGTTGAAGGGCGAAAGGCAGGCGCCGGTGTCGCGCAACCCCTGCAGCCGCGCCTTCACGATGAAGGCCAGCGGGCCGAAGGCCCGAGTGTAGGAGACACCGTGGTAGGAAGGATCGGGCTCGACGAAGTCGGGAAATCGCCCCGAGGCCTTCCAATCGAAGTTGCCGGCGTCGACGATCACCCCGCCGATGGAGGTACCGTGGCCGCCGATGAACTTGGTGGCAGAATGCACCACCAGGTCGGCGCCCCACTCGATGGGCCGGCAGAGCGCGGGCGAGGCAGAGGTGTTGTCCACGATCAGCGGCAGGCCGTGCTGGTGCGCGAGCCGCGCCAGGCGCTCGAGATCGGCGATGTCGAGCTTGGGATTGCCGATGGTCTCGGTGTACAGGGCCCGCGTCTTGGGCGTGATGGCGGCCTCCAGCCCCTGGAGGTCGACGGGGTCCACGAAGCGCACGGTGATGCCCAGCCGCGGCAGTGTGTAGTGGAAGAGGTTGTAGGTGCCGCCGTAGAGCGAGGTGGTGGAGACGATCTCGTCGCCGGCGCCCGCCAGGGTCAGGATGGCCAGCGTCTCCGCCGCCTGGCCGGAGGCCAGCGCCAGCGCGCCTACGCCGCCTTCCAGTGCCGCCACCCGCTTCTCGAAGACATCGGTGGTGGGGTTCATGATGCGGGTGTAGATGTTCCCGGTCTCCTCCAGCGCGAACAGGCGGGCGGCGTGGTCGGCGCCGTCGAAGACGTAGGAGGCGGTCTGGTAGATGGGTATGGCGCGCGCGCGTGTGCTGGCATCGGGCGCCTGCCCGGCGTGGACGGCGAGGGTGTCGAAGTGCAACTGGGGTAGATCGCGGTGGTCCGGCATGGTCGGAGGCTCCTCTCGTATGTGGTCTTTGGGGAAAAAAGAAAAACCCACGCGGGGCCCTGTCGGGGCGCGTGGGTCTGGAAGATCGGAAGGAACTAGAAGCTCAGGATGCCGTCAGTTCCTACGCCCGCGCCGGAAGACAGGGACACGCGTGGCTGCACATACAGCGCATTCGCATCGCCTTCTGGCTCGGGCAGGACATGAGGCGTACGACTCTAGAGGACGGCCACGGGACTTGTCAAGCCGGTGGCCGCTCTCGATGCCGCGACCCCTCGTTGGGATGGGGGTACGATTTCTGGTGCTTCGGGGTTGACATGATTATTCACTTGCCTGCATATTTATGCAGCAGAGCCGGGAGTTTATGCATCCGACTGCATGAGTATGTCGAAGCTGGCGCGCCAAAACCTGATCCTGGAGCTGGTCAAGGAAGAGACCTTGCCCAGCCAGGACGAATTGCGCCGCCGCCTCAAGAAGGCGGGGGCGCGGGTCACCCAGGCCACGCTCTCGCGCGACATCAACGAGCTCGGCCTGGTGAAGACGCCCGAAGGCTACACCCTGCCCGGCCGGGAGGAGGCCGCCGAGCCGCCGCCGCCCTCCCTCCCCCGCCTGATGCGGGAGTTCGTGCGCGAGGTGCGGCAGGCGCAGAACCTGATCGTGCTCAAGACCACCGCCGGCAGCGCCCAGCCGGTGGCCGCCGCGCTCGACGGCGAGGCCTGGCCCGAGATCGTGGGTACCGTCGCCGGCGATGACACCATCCTGATCGTGGCGCCCGACCTCAAGACCTGCCGCAAACTCGCCGATGGCATCCGAGGGATGATCGCCTGATGCCCTCGCCTGTCAGAACCGCCGTAGTCGGGCCCACCGGCTATGCAGGCTTCGAGCTGGCCCGCTTGCTGGCGCGGCACCCCCGCGTCCAGCCGCCGCTGCTCATGACCCGGGAATCGTCGGAGGCCTTCGCCGCCGATCTGGCCGAGCTCTATCCTCAGATCGCGCCCGCCAACGGCAACGGCCGCGTCCATCCCCTGGAGCCTTTTTCCTGGGAGCGGCTGAAGAGTGCGGGCGTGGAACTGCTCTTTCTCTCCACTCCTCACGAAGTCTCGCGCGCATGGATCCCGCAGGCCCTGAGCCTGGGTCTGCGCGTCGTGGACCTGAGCGCGGCTTGGCGCCTGCGCCAGCCCGAACACCAGAAGGTCTACGGCTTCGAGGATCCCGACCCCCAGACCGCCGCGCGGCTCACCGGCCAGGCGGTCTACGGCCTGAGCGAACTGAACCGCCGTCCCCTGGCGCAGGCGCAGTTGGTGGCCAATCCCGGCTGCTACCCCACCTCGATCATCCTGGCGCTGGCTCCGTTGCTGCAGGCCGGCCTCGTGGACCTGGACAAGGGCATCGTGTGCGACTCCAAGTCCGGGGTCTCTGGCGCCGGCAAGCAGCCCAGTGCCAAGACTCACTTCGTGGAGGTGGCCGAGAACCTCTCCGCCTACTCCGTCTTCGCCCACCGCCACACCGGCGAGATCCTGGAGCAGCTCGAGCTCGCGCCTGAGCAACTGACCTTCGTCCCGCACCTGCTGCCCATCCCGCGCGGCATCCTTTCTACCATCTACGTGCAGCTGCGCGAACCGACGGTGGAGGAAGCCCTGCTGAACTGCTTCCACGACTGCTACCGCGGCTGCGCCTTCGTGCGCATCTTCGCTCCGCCGCGGCTGCCGCAGATCCAGTACTCGGTGCGCACCAACTACTGCGACCTCGGCTTCACCCTCGCTCCCGACGGGAAGCGCCTGGTCGTGGTCTCCTGCCTGGACAACCTGATGAAAGGCGCTGCCGGACAGGCGGTGCAGAACATGAACCTCATGTTCGGCTGGGACGAGCAGGAGGGCCTGGCATGAGGATGGTGGTCAAGATCGGGGGCGCCGCGCTCGACAGCGCGGAACTGCTGGAGCGCTGCGCGCGCGCCCTGGCCGACGTAGCCCGCGAGGGCCACGAGGTGGCCGTGGTCCACGGCGGCGGCGCCGCCCTCACCCGCATGCTGGCGCAACTGGGCAAGCAGAGCCAGTTCGTCGACGGCCTGCGCGTCACCGACGCCGAGACCCGTGACGTCGCCCTCATGGTGCTGGCCGGGGGCGTGAACAAGAAGCTGGTGGCTGCGCTGGCCCGCGCCGGGCAACCCGCGCTGGGCCTGTGCGGCGGCGACGGCATGTCCTTCCGCGTCGCCAAGCGCAAGGCCAACGGCCACGACCTGGGCTACGTGGGCGACGTCTGCTCGACCGATATGCGCTGGCTGCACGCCATCTGGGCCAACGGCGGCGTGCCCGTGATCTCCAGCCTGGGCCTGGGCCCGCAGGGCGAGTACTACAACGTGAACGCCGACCAGATGGCCGCCGCCTGCGCGGTGGCTTGCCAGGCGCACGCCCTGGTCTTCCTCACCGACGTCCCGGGCGTGCGCGGCGTCGACGGCAGCGTGATGCGTTGGCTCGATACCCAGCAGATCCCCGCGCTCGTCAACTCTTCCACCGTACAGGGGGGCATGCTGCCCAAGCTGGAGGCCTGCCGCATGGCCCTCACTCGCGGCGTGGGCCGGGTGCGCATCCTGCCCGCCTCCGACGTGGAGTTCCTGCCGGAGTTCTACCACGCCAAGCTGGAGGCGGGGACCGAGGTCACGGTGCCATGAGCCTGGCCTCCGTCTCCCAATCCGAGAGCAAGCGCCTGGTGCACACCTACGACCGCCACAAGGTCCTGCTGGAGCGCGGGCGCGGCTGCTACCTCTACGACGATCGCGGCCGCAAGTACCTCGACTTCCTCAGCGGCATCGGCGTGAACGCGCTGGGACACGGGCATCCCGCCATCCGCCGCGCGCTGGTGCGCCAGGCGGAAAGCGGCGTGCTCCACACCTCCAACCTCTTCTATCACGAGTACCAGGCCCCGCTGGCCGAGCGCCTGTGCGCCATTTCCGGCCTGGAGCGCGCCTTCTTCACCAACAGCGGCACGGAAGCGGTGGAGGGCGCGCTGAAGCTGGCGCGGGCGCACGCGCGTGCGCGTAACCGCAACGGTTGTCGCCGGGCGTGGCGCGTGCTGGCCATGACCAACTCGTTCCACGGCCGCACCTTCGCCGCGCTCTCCGCCACCTGGACCAAGAAGTACCGCGAGCCCTTCGGGCCGCTGGTGCCGGGCGTGCGCTTCGTGCGCTTCAACGACGTGCAGGACCTGGCGCGCAAGATGGATGCGACCGTGTGCGCGGTCCTGGTGGAACCCATCCAGGGCGAGGGCGGGATCAACGCGGTGACACCCGAGTTCATCACCGCCAGCCGCCGCCTCACCCGCAAGCACGGCGCCCTGCTCATCGCCGACGAGATCCAGTGCGGCCTGGGCCGAACCGGGCGCTACTTCGCCTATCAGCACTACGGCATCCTGCCCGACATCGTGACCCTGGCCAAGCCGCTGGCCGCCGGGCTGCCTCTGGGCGCCATCCTGGCGCGCGAGCCGGTGGCCGACACGCTCCATCCCGGCATGCACGGCACCACCTTCGGCGGGGGGCCTCTGGCCTGCGCCGTCGCGCTGGCGTTCCTCCAGACCCTGGAACGCGAGCATCTGCTGCCGCACGTGCGCGAGGTCGGCGCCTACTTGCGCGAGCGGCTGGAGGGGCTCAAGAAGAAGCACGCCTCGGTGCGGGAGGTCCGTGGGATGGGCCTGATGCTGGGCATGGAGCTGGATTCGCCGGACCTGGCCAAATCGGTCGCGGCGGAGATGCTCGAGCGCGGCGTCATCATCAACCGCACCCACGAGACCGCCCTGCGCTTCCTGCCGCCCTTCATCATCGAGAGGAAGCACGTGGACCTGGCCGTGGCCACGCTGGATTCCGTTCTGACGAAGGCCGAATCGAAGAGGAGGAAAGCAAGTTGAGCACCGCACGCGCTGCTGTTCGTCTCTCCAGCCTTTCCAACCCGGACCTGCTCTCCATCGGGGACCTGAGCCCCGCCGAGGTAGGCGGCATCCTGAACCTGGCCGCGCTGGTCAAGGCGCGGCCGGCACGCTTCCGCCACGCCCTCGAGGGTAAGCAGATGGTGCTGATGTTCGAGAAGCCCTCGCTGCGCACCCGCCTGACCTTCGAGGCCGGCATGGGCGCGCTGGGCGGGCGCTCCCTGTTCGTGGACCAGACCCACTCCCGCATCGGCGCGCGCGAGTCGCTGGCCGACGTGGCCCGCAACCTGGAACGCTGGGTGGACGTCATCGTGCTCCGCACCTTCGAGCACCAGACGGTGGTCGACATGGCCGCGCACGCCGCCATCCCCGTCATCAACGGGTTGAGCGAGGTCGAGCATCCTTGCCAGGCGCTGGCCGACTACCTCACGCTGCAGGAAAAGTTCCACGACTTGAAGAACGTGCGCCTGGCCTACGTGGGCGACGGCAACAACGTGGCCCACTCGCTGCTGCTGGCGGCGGCCTGCCTGGGCAGCGCGCTGACCGTGGCCACGCCCAAGGGCTACGAGCCCGGCGCCGCCATCGTGCGCGCCGCCCGCGAAGTGGCCGCCCAGACCGGCGCCCGCATCGAGCTCACGCACGATCCCAAGGCCGCGGTGAAGGGCGCCGACGCCGTCTACACCGACGTGTGGGCCAGCATGGGGCAGGAGGCGGAGCAGGAAGAGCGCGCCGCCATCTTCGCCCCCTTCCAGGTCAACGCCAAGTTGATGGCGCTGGCCGCGCCTCACGCCGTCTTCCTCCACTGCCTGCCGGCGCACCGCGGCTCCGAGGTCACCGACGAGGTCATGGACTCGCCGCAGTCGGTTGTCTTCGACCAGGCCGAGAACCGCTTGCACGTCCAGAAAGCCATTCTGTTGCTGCTGCTCGGCAACGACAACTCCAAGGGGAGCACACATGCCTGAGAAAGTGGTGTTGGCGTACTCCGGAGGGCTCGACACCTCCATCATCATTCCCTGGCTCAAGGAGAACCACGGCAGCGAGGTCATCGCCATGGTCGCCGACGTCGGCCAGGGTGAGGACCTGGACGCGGTCGCCAAGAAAGCGCGCCAGACCGGCGCCTCCAAGGTCGTGGTCGAAGACCTGAAGGAGGACTTCCTCACCGGCTACGTCTTCCCGGCGCTGTCCGCGGGCGCGGTCTACGAGCACAAGTACCTGCTGGGGACCTCGCTGGCGCGCCCGGTCATCGCCAAGCGGCAGGTGGAGGTGGCGCTGCGCGAGGGCGCCGGCGCCGTCGCCCACGGCTGCACCGGCAAGGGCAACGACCAGGTGCGCTTCGAAATGGCCTACCAGGCGCTGGCCCCGGAGCTGAAGGTGATCGCGCCCTGGCGGGAGTGGAGCATCCAGTCGCGCGAGGACGCCATCGACTACGCCGAGCAGCGCAAGATCCCCATCGCCGTCAGCCGCCAGAAGATCCATAGCCGCGACAAGAACCTCTGGCACCTGAGCCACGAGGGCGGCGAGCTGGAAGACCCCGCCAACGCGCCGCTCGACTCCACCTGGCAGATGACGGTCTCGCCCAAGGACGCGCCCGACCGCGAGGAAGAGGTCGCCATCGGCTTCGAGCAGGGCGTGCCCGTCTCGGTGAACGGCCAGAGCCTGGATCCGGTCAAGCTGGTTGAACTGCTCAACGAGATCGGCGGGCGCAACGCCGTGGGCCGCATCGACCTGGTGGAGAACCGCTTCGTGGGTATCAAGTCGCGCGGCTGCTACGAGACCCCCGGCGGCACGCTGCTCATCGCCGCCCACCGCGAGCTGGAGGCCCTGTGCCTCGACCGCGAGGTGCTGCACTTCAAGCAGCAGATCGCGCTGCGCTACGCCGAGCTGGTGTACTTCGGCATGTGGTTCACGCCGCTGCGCGAGGCCCTGGACGCCTTCGTGCGCGAGACCCAGGCCACCATCAGCGGCACGGTCGCGCTCAAACTCTACAAGGGCAACGTGGATGTGGCCGGGCGCTCGTCGCCCTACTCCCTCTACCGCACCGACCTCGCCGCCTTCACCATGGGCGACAGCTACGACCAGAAGGACGCCGCCGGATTCATCCGCATCCTGGGGCTGCCCTCGCGCTCCCGCGCCTGGCTGCGCCGCGAGCAGGAGATCCTGCGATGAAGATGTGGTCGGGGAGGTTCCGCCAACCCCTGGACCCCGCCTTCGAGCGCTGGCAGCGATCGTTTCCCTTCGACCGGCGGCTCCTGGGAGAAGAACTGGCCGCCAGCCGCGCCCATGTGGCGGCGCTCGCCAAAGCGGGCGTGCTCTCGCCGGAGGAGACCCAGTCCATCCTGCAGGGATTGAACCAGATCGAGCAGGAGGTCGAAGCCGAACCTGCCCTGCTCGATGACCCGACCGCCGAGGACGTGCACCACTTCGTGGAAGAGCAGTTGGTGGCGCGCATCGGCGAGACCGGCTACAAGCTGCACAGCGGGCGCAGCCGCAACGAGCAGATCGCGACCGACCTGCGCCTGTTCACGCGCGCCGGCGTGGACGCCATCCGCGCTGCGCTGGGCGAGTTGATCTCCGCCCTCATCGAGAAGGCGCGGGCCCAGGGCACGGCCGCCATGCCCGCCTACACCCACCTGCAGCGCGCCGAGCCCGTGCTGCTGGCGCACTGGCTGCTGGCCTACGTGGAGATGTTCTTCCGCGACGCCGAGCGCCTGGCCGACTGCCGCAAGCGCGCCAACATCCTGCCCCTGGGCTCGGGCGCGGTAGCCGGCAGCACGCTTCCCCTGGACCGCGCCGCCATGGCGCGCGAATTGGGCTGCGAAGGCGTCTCCGCCAACAGCCTGGACGCTACCTCGGACCGCGACTTCGCGCTCGAGTTCGTGAATACGCTTTCGCTCGTGGCCCTGCACCTGAGCCGCCTGGCCGAGGAGATGACCTTGTTCGCCACCGCCGAATACGGCTTCGTGCGCCTGCCCGAGGCCTACTCCACCGGCTCCAGCGCCCTGCCGCAGAAAAAGAACCCCGATTCGATGGAGCTGCTGCGCGCGCAGGTGGGCAAGGTGAGCGGCGCCGCACTCTCTTTGTTGATCTCGATGAAGGGCCTGCCGCTGGCCTACAACAAGGACATGCAAGAGACCCAGCCGCCACTCTTCGCCGCTGCCGACGCCCTCCGCGAGGCCCTGCCCATCGCCACCGGCTTCATGCGCCAGGTCGAGTTCGACCACGAGCGCATGCAGCAGGCCGCCGATTCCGGATTCCTGAACGCGCTCTCCGCCGCCGATTACCTGGTGCGCCGCGGAGTCCCCTTCCGGCGTGCGCATGCCGTCATCGGCGAGGCTGTGCAGTTGTGCCTGGAGAAGGGCTGCGAACTCAACGGCCTCAGCCTGGAAGCACTGCAGCAGCTTCACCCCGAGTTTGGTCCCGACTTCGCCGAGTGCCTGACGCTGGAGGCCGGCCTGGCCGCGCACGACATTCCCGGAGGCACCGCCCCGGCGCGGGTGGCGGCCGCGCTGCGCGTGGCAGAGCAGCGCCTGGCGGTGCTGGAGGAGGCCTTCCATGCGCGTGCGTAAGGCTATGCTTCCGGACGCCGAAGCGGTCTGCGCCCTGATTGCGAGCTACTCCGCCGACGGCACCGTGCTGCCGCGCTCCCTGGGCGAGGTCTGCGAGAACATCCGCGACTTCACCGTGGTCGAGCACCAGGGGAAGATCATCGGCTGCGCGGCCTTGCACCTGTACGGACCGCACCTGGCCGAGGTGCGATCCATCACGGTCGCCCGGGAAGCGCAGGGCCGCGGCGCGGGACGCCGGCTGGTGCGCGCCCTGCTGGCCGAGGCCCAGCGCCACAGCGTCAACAGCGTCTGCTTGTTCACCCGCATTCCCGAGTACTTCGCCGTCTTCGGCTTCAGCGTGGTGAACCGCGACGACCTTCCCGACAAGCTGCTCAAGGACTGCCTGGCCTGCCCGCGCCTGCACTGCTGCGACGAGACCGCCATGCTGCTGGGCGAGTTGCCCGAAACGACCGCGCGCGCGACCCGCACGACCGAGCTCGTCCAGATTCAATGAGCCACGAGCCGCACACCTCCAAGCCGCTCTTGCTGCCCGGGGGGTTCCGCTTTGCCGGCATCGCCGCCGGCATCAAGCCCACCGGCGCGCTCGATCTGGCCCTGGCCGAGGCCCCCGGCGGCGCGAGTGCCGCCGCTCTGTTCACCTCCAACCGCGTCCTCGCCGCTGCCCTGATGGTGGACAAGGAGGTGCTGCGATCCGGCGGGCGTGTGCGCGGCGTGCTGGTCAACTCCGGCAACGCTAACTGCGCCACCGGTCCCGCCGGGCTGCGCGCCTGCCGCGAAGTCTGCCAGAAGACCGCGGGCCGGCTGGGCGCTTCCCCACGGGAGGTCTTCCCTTCTTCCACCGGCGTGATCGGCGTTCCCTTCCCGAAAGACAAGATCCTGGCAGCGCTGCCGGCGCTCTTCGCCGGCCGCGAGGCCTCGCTGGACGGCGCGCGCCGCTTCGCCCAGGCCATCATGACCACCGACACCCGTCCCAAGCTGGCCTCCCTGCGCTTCCGCTGCGGCTCCGCGCGCGCCGCTCTGCTGGGCATGGCCAAAGGCGCCGGCATGATCCATCCCAGCCTGGCCACCATGCTGGTCTACCTCTTC
>DASPRL010000384.1 GCA_035624475.1 Terriglobales bacterium | reverse complement strand
CGTCGTGCTCTATCCCAAGGACTACAAGGGCAAGCCGCCCGCCAGCGCTCCCTCCTTCTCGCGGCGGCGGTAGCTCTCTCCCTTTCTTCTGCTGCCTCTGTGGTGATAGCCAGCCACGCTATTGCGCCCGGCTGCATAACTTGGCATGATGCCCGGAAGACGGGAGAGGTGGGAAGAGAATGTCGGCTGACGTAACGCTGCTCTCCGAGATTCCGATCTTCGCGCTGCTCGATCCCGAGGAGCGCACCACGCTGGGCGGCCTGCTGGACGAGCGCCACTTCGACAAGGGCGAGACCATCTTCTCCTTCGGGGACCCCGGCGACGCCCTCTTTATCGTGCGCCAAGGCGCGGTCCAGGTCTATTCCGAGGACACCGAGGGCTCCAAGATCATCCTGGGGGAGAACCAGGCGGGCGACGTCTTCGGGGAGATCTCGCTGTTCGATGGCGGGCCGCGCACCGCCACCGCGGTGGCGGTGGAGGAGACCGACTGCTTCACCCTGGACCGCGAGAACCTGCTCGACCTGGTCACCCACCATCCTCACGCCGCCCTCGACCTGCTCACGGTGATGGGGCGGCGGCTGCGCACTACCGACGAACTGCTGCGCACCCACGTCACCCGCAACCTCAACGTCGAGGAGGAGGAGCGGCTGACCCTGGGCGAGCGCATCGCCGACCGCGTGGCCACCTTTGGCGGCTCCTGGACCTTCATCATCACCTTCGCGGGCGTGCTGGTGGCCTGGGTGGTGACCAACACGGTGCTGCTGGCCCTCCATCCCTTCGATCCCTATCCCTACATCCTGCTCAACCTCTTCCTCTCCATGCTGGCGGCGCTGCAGGCCCCGGTGATCATGATGAGCCAGAACCGGCAGGCGGCGAAGGACCGGCTGAAGGCCGACCTGGATTACGAGGTCAACCTCAAGGCGGAGCTGGAAGTGGCGCAGTTGCACAACAAGATCGACCGCGTCTACGAGCAGATGCAGGCCGGCTTCGCGCGCCTGGAGAAGCAGCGCGGCGCGACCCAGGGCGGCATGCCCACCGACAATGGGCGCAGGCCCACGGTCTCCTAGTCACCCCAAGAGACACAGAGGCACAGAGAGGAAGGCAAAAGGAGCAAGGCAACTGGCGCTCCGCCCCATCCCGCATTCTCAACTCTGCATTCTGCAATTTCTCTGTGTCTCTGTGCCTCTCGTGGTGAAATAACCGCGTGCACCTGGACGACACCATCGTGGCCGTGTCCACGCCGCCGGGGCGCGGCGGCATCGGGGTGGTGCGGCTGTCGGGGCCGGAAGCGCGCGCCATCGCCGCGCCGCTCTTGCGCCTGAAGAGCGCGCTGGAGCCGCAGCGCGCCCTCTTCGGCGAACTGGTGGAGCCCGCGTCGGGCGAGCGCCTCGACGAGGTGGTGGTCACCTTCTTCCCGAAGCCGCACTCCTACACCACCGACGACGTGGTCGAGATCTCCGCCCACGGCGCGCCCGTGGTGCTGCGGCGCGCGGTGGAGCTGTGCCTGGAGCGGGGCGCGCGCCTGGCCGAGCCCGGGGAGTTCACGCTGCGCGCCTTTCTGCATGGCCGGTTGGACCTGACCCAGGCGGAGGCGGTGCGCGACCTGATCGAGTCGCAGACCCTCTACCAGGCCAAGGTGGCGGCGCAGCAGTTGGAGGGCGCGCTCTCGCGCCGGCTCGCTCCTATCAAGGAAAAGCTGGTGGGGCTGATCGCGCTGCTGGAGGCGGGCATCGACTTCGCCGAGGACGACGTGCCCGTGCTTCCCGATCCGCAGATCGCCCACTCCATCCTCCAGGTGCGGGAGCCGCTGGCCGCGCTGGCGGAGAGCTTCGCCTACGGCAAGGTGGTGCACGAAGGCATGACCCTGGCCATCGTGGGGCGTCCCAACGTGGGCAAGAGCTCGCTCTTCAATCGCCTGGTGGAGCGCGAGCGCGCCATCGTGACCGCGTCGCCGGGCACGACCCGCGACCTGGTGAGCGAGACGGTGGCGCTCGCCGGCATCCCCGTGCACCTGGTGGACACCGCCGGGCTGCGCCAGGCGCTGGACGAGGCCGAGAGCCTCGGCGTCCAGAAATCCATGGAGGCGCTGGCCGACGCGGACCTGGTGCTGGTGGTGCTCGACGCCTCGCAGCCGCGCGCGCGCGAGGATGAGGAACTGCTGGCCCAGGTGGGCGAGCGCGCCTTCATCGTCGTCGCTAACAAGTGGGACCTGCGCAGCGCCTCAACCAGGAACCGGGAACCGGGAACTGGGAACTTCCTTCCGACTTCTGCTCTGACCGGCGAGGGCATCCCCGAATTGCGGGAGGAGATCCTGCGGCACGTGCGCGGAGAGGCGGGGGCGCAGGCGGAGAGCGGCTTTCTGACCAACGCGCGCCACCAGGCGCTGGTGCGGGAGTCGCTGGCGGCGCTGGACGCGGCCACCCAGGCCGCGCGCAACCGCATCCCCCACGAAATGATCCTGCTCGACCTCTACACCGCGCTGCGGCCGCTGGACGCCATCACCGGCCAGACCACCGCCGACGACATCCTCAACCGCATCTTCAGTTCGTTCTGTATCGGGAAATGAGGCTGACGGCTATTTCGGGTTCTGGTGCAGCCAGTCGGTGGGCTGGCGCAGCCAGTCGTTGCCGGCTTCGGGGGTGACGGTGACGTCCATCATGCCGTCCACCTCGGCGGGATCGTCGCGCCCGGCCTGGAAGGTGGTCTGGCCCTGGGCGCCGGGGGCGAAGGAGTCGGCGAGCAGAATCTCGCGGATCTCGACCGACTTCTGGCCGTTCTGGGCGATGGCCTCGACGTAGGTGACGCCGCGCACCAGGTAGGGATGGCCGCGCCAGATCAGCAGCAGCGGCTGGCGGCGAAGCACGCCGGCCACGAGGTCGTCGGGAGCGCTGAGGCCGGGGGTGAAGCGGCTCTCCACCCGCACCTTGCTGCCGTCCTCGCGCCGGTACTCGCCCGCCGCCACCTGCGCCAGCCGCTCCAGGTCGCCCAGGCGGTCGTCGCAGACGGTGCCGGCGTAGGCCTTGAGCACCAGGTCCTCGGGCTTGAGCGGCAGGCCGCGCAGGCGCAGCATGTCGGCCATGCCCGCCGCCCAGGCCCAGTTGGCGCACTTCTGCGCCGCCGGAGTGACGGCGAGGCCGGCGATCTCGACCGTCTTGGGAGGCTGGCGGGTCAGCGCCCACTTGGGCTTCTTCGCGACCGCGGGCAGCGCGCACCCAGCCAGCAGCAGCACGGCGATCAGCGCCCGTCGCATGCTGCGAGTGTAGCGCGGTTTGCCTCGGGTGCGGCGCTGGGGAACAGGGGTAGTTAGTAGCTGGTAGCTGGAAGGTTTCAGAGTTTCAACGTTTGAAGGTGCTGCGCCCGGGGAGTCTTTGAAACCTTGAAACATTGAAACTTTGAAACCTGTTCTTACTTGGCCAGGAGCGCCAGCGTGTCGCGGAAGAGCTTCTCGAAGGAGTCGCCCTTGCCGTTCGAGGCCAGGCGGGCGAGGGCGCGCTCGGCGGCGGCGCGCTGGTAGCCCAGGTTGACCAGCGCCGAGAGCACGTCTTCCTCGAGGGGCGAGGCCTTGGGCGCCGCGGGCGCGGCCGCCAGCCCTTCCAGCTTGTCGCGCAGTTCCAGCACCATGCGCTCGGCGGTCTTCTTGCCGATGCCGGGGATGCGGGTGAGCTGGGCCACGTCGTTGTCGCGGATGGCCGCCACCATGGCCTCGGCCGCCATGCCGCTCAGGATGGTGACCGCCAGCTTGGGCCCGATGCCGCTCACCGCGATCAGGCGCTCGAACAGCCGCTTCTCTTCGGCGCGCAGAAAGCCGTAGAGCGCCAGCGCGTCCTCGCGCACGTGGGTGTGGATGTGCAGCGCCACCTCGCTGCCCGCCGCCGGCAGTTCGGAGAAGGTGGGGATGGTGATGTTCACGTCGTAGCCCACGCCCCCGGCCTCCACGATGACCTGGTTGGGATGCTTGGCGACGATGCGGCCGCGCAGATGGGCGATCATCGGGAGTCATTTAACCACAGAGGACGGGGACGATTGCAGATTTCAGAATGAAGATTGAAGAATGGAATGCATCTCTGTTGGGATGTCATCCTTCCGCCGACCGAAGGGAGGCGGGAGGATCTGACGATGCGGCCGGCGCCGCCGGAAGTGGTGGTGTGGGCGACGTCGTCAGATCCTCCG
>DASPRL010000383.1 GCA_035624475.1 Terriglobales bacterium | reverse complement strand
CCGTCACGCCGGGAACATCGGCGAAGGCGCGCGCGTGCTCTCCCGCCATGGCGCCCGCGCCCACGATGGCGATCTTCACGGCGCTTGTCTCCGGCCTGGGGCTTCCCGGCACCATAGAGTCACGGCCAGGGGAATCTCCGCTCCCGTGGCAGGGGCGTCTCCGGCAGACGGACCGCCACGTGGCCGTTCTCGTGGGAGACGTAGGCCGCCACCAGGACCTCGATCGCCAGCCGTCCCTCCTCGCCCGATGGAAAGTTCTCCCCTTTGAGCAAGGCCTCGAGGACAGCGCGGCTGCCGGCGACGGCATCCGAGCTGGAGACCTTCCAGGCGCGCTCGTCGGCGGGACAAGCGTAGCGCGTCAAAGGCTGATGGCGCTCGCTGTCCTTCCTCACGATCAGGCGCATCTCCCCCGCCAGCCCCTCGACGAGGAGCTGGCCGAACCGGCCCGCGTACACCATGGTGAAGCCATGTCCCTGGTCGCTGCCGGCCTCCAGGTAGAAGCGCTTGCCGCCGGCGGTGGTCAGCCGCACCGATCCGGCGCGATCGTCGAACTGCGGCCCCCGGGGGTTCGGGAACGTGCCGGGAGAGAACCAGGCGGTGACCTCGCGCGGCGCTTCCCCGGTGGTGAAGCGGAACATCTCGAAGAGGTGGGTGCTGTTCATGGCCAGGCCGATGTTGCCCGCCACCATGGTGACGCTGGTCAGCCCGCCGAACGCCTCCGACTCCACCACCCTCTTGGCTTCGCGGTAGATCTCCGTGAAGCGCGCCGGGTGGTTGACGGCGAGGCGCGCCCCGGAGCGCTGCGCGGCCTCCAGCAAGGCGTCGCACTCGGCCAGGGAGGTGGCCATGGGCTTCTCGCAGAGGATGTAGCGGGCCCCGGCGGCCGCCGCCAGGCATCCCAGCTCGGCGTGGGAGGGAGCGGTGGTCGAGACGATGACGCACTCGGGCCGCGCGCCGCGCAACAACTCTTCTGCGTTGCCGAAGGCCTGGGCCGACGAGAGTTGGTGCTCCTGGCAGGCCAGGGCCAGGGCCTCGCGGTCCAGGTCGCAGATGCCGGCCAATTCCAGGCCGAGCTGGCGGACGGCGGTCATGTGCCTCCGCCCCATGCGCCCGGCTCCGATGATGCCAACCTTAGGTCTCATGCGAGCCAGTAGGAGGGAAAGTAGTCCAGGCGCGTCTGGCGCCCGTGCGCCCGGTCGTACTCCGCCTTGGCGTTCTGCAGCGCCAGGAGGTGCTCCGGGCTGCAGACGCGCCGTATGTGATTCACCCCGGTCATGAGGTGGGAAAAACCCCGCTTGGACGTGTACAGCGAATCCCCCGGTTCAAATCCCCCTCCCAGCATGACGAACTCGATGCCCCGCTCCGCCGCCCACCGGATCACCCAATCCACCATGTAGGTGCTGGCGCCGGACTTGATCAGTTCCTCATCACTTCCGGCAAAGTAGTACCACAGATGCTTCCGGCCGGCCAGGAACACCGCCGACACGGCGAGACGGTCGTGCAGCCGCGATTCCACCAGCAGCGCCCGCTGTCCCAGGTGCTGGAAGAGACTGGAGAAGAACTCGGCCGGGTAGACCTGCTTGCCGTGCCGGCGTTCCATGGTGCTGTCGTACAGGGCGACGAATTCCGCCAGGTGGTCGGCGTCGGACGGCACAAAGGTGACCGCCACGCCCTGGCTCTTCGCCTTCTTGATGGTGGAGCGATGTCCCTTGCGATACTCCTTCCATGCCTTCTCGTAGCCGCCCCGGAGGTCAACGTAGACGATCTGTGAGGCCTCGTGCAGGGGCACGTGCGCCGCCAGCTCGGGCTTGGCCCGGTTGAGAGGATGAAGGCGGACGAACTCCGTCACCGCTGAAATGTCCCGCAGGTATTCCTCGACCGCAGAGCGGTAGCGCGCGATCAGCTCTTTGCGATCGCCTCCCAGAACCACGGGGCCGTTGTACTCGGGGCTGGCGACATCGACCAGCGAGGCAGGCAGCTCGGTCCGCACCAGTTCGAAGAAGGGGAGGCTTGCGATGGACTTGGCGACGGTCACGTCGAAGACCGTCCCCAGCGCGTCCTCATAGCAGAGCATGAGAGGTTTGTGGGGAGAGCCGGCCGTGCGAAAGCGCGCGAAGGCGGGCTCATAGAACATATCCGCTCCCGCCGCCGCGACCAGGTCCGTCCACCGAGGATCGTCGGGACTCAGCGCGGTCAGAGGCATTGCCCGGAATCCTGAAGTCGCAAGACCACGTTGCGGGAAAGTTCGCAGGGTTCGCAGGAACCGTCTTCCAGTCGCTCGATGATCCGCTGCATCTCCGCATCCAGCGGCGGGCGCAAGGGATAGCTGGTGAAGTTGTAGGCATGCTGGAAGAGCATGGAGATGGGAGAAACGCCGCGGGCCTCCACCACTGTGAAGCCGGCGGCCGCGCAATCCTGCCGGAGTTCTTCCAGGGTCGGATGCGTCACCTCCACGCTGGTCGCGGCCGACTTCTCCAGCCGCTTGCCCTGGAAGGCGGTGCGCCGCATGTTGTCCACGTTCATGGCGACGACGTCCGCCAGAACCCGTCCATGGCGCGGGAACTCCGATAGCACCAGGGTGCCGCCGGGCTTGAGAAGAGTTCTTAGTGATCGGAGTACGTCAACCCGGTCCTTCGCCCCGCACAGGTAGGAGAGCACCTCGAAGCACAGCACCGTGTCGAACGCCGCTGGCCGCAGAAAGCCGTCCACGACGCCGGCGCCGACCAGGAGAAGCTCGCCCGGGAAGCCCACAGCCGAGGCCGTAGACCGGACGGCGTCGAGGTTAGCCTTGATGAAGTCGAGGGCCACCACCGTGATTGCCCCCTTCTCCATGGCCCAACGCGTGATCCGCCCGTCTCCGCAACCCAGATCGACCACGGTTCCCAGGCGCTGCGGAAACCACTCGTCCAGACACCGGCGGTAGGCGCGGGTCGCGCTGCTGACCTGGACGTTGTCGGCGAAACGCACATTGGCGAGGTGCGTGCCGCCGGCGGCCGCGTAGAAGCGGGCGGCATCGTTGGCGGCAGCTTCCGGCGAGAGGACGACCGGCCCGTCGACTGCCATGCGGCCTCCACAGGGACAGCGCAGCGTTGCCGCATCCGCGCTCTTCCACTCCGAGCGGCCGCACTGGGGACATCGAACCAGCCGGTTAACAAGATCGATCTGCATAGTCTCCTACGTTCCTCATCCCCTGTTGCGCGCGTCGATGAACCGCTTGCGGATCAGCTTGGCATCCAGGGGCACGGATTTCAGGCGCTCCACGATGCAGGCGGAAGCGTCGCCCTCGCCGTAGGGGCTGCGGCTGTCGCGCAGATCGGCGCGGAACTCCGGCGAGACGGCGCAGCGGATGGCGGCGGCGACCTCTTCGTGCCCGTAGCCGACGTCGATGATGTTCGCCGCGCGCACACGGCCATCCTGGCGTGTCCCGATGTTGACCACCGGCAGCCGGAACGAGGGTGCTTCGACCATGCCGCTGGAGGAGTTGCCCACCATGGCGGCGGCCAGCGCCATCATACTGAAGTACATCTGCGTGCCAAGGTTCTCGAGCGCCCAGGCGTCTTGGCGCCCGGCGGCGTACTGCTGTACGGCACGGCGGATGGTGGCGTTGGCGGGATCGGCGTTGGGCATAGTGAAGACCACCGGCATGCCCACGGCCGCAAGAGCGGCCAGCAGTTCGCCGACCTGGCGGGCGGTGTCGTCCATCTCCAGGGTGACGGGATGGTAGGTGACCAGCAGAAATGGCTTGCCGAGCTGCACGCCCAGGCGCTGCTCCAGCTCCTGCGCGGAAAGCATCTGCAGGGCGCGCAGGTTGTCGAGCGAGGGCGAGCCGCACACGCTGACGCGCCAGGGTTCTTCCCCCATCCGCATCACGCGGTCGGCATACTCTCGGGTCTGCGTGAAGTGCAGGTGGCTGAGCTTGGTGATGGAGTGGCGCAGGCTGTCGTCGATGGCGCCTTCGGTCAGCTCACCCCCGGCGATGTGCGCCACGGGGATGTTGAAGGGCAGGGCGGCGACCACTGCCGAGTGCATCTCGAAGCGGTCGCCGACCACCAACAGGATGTCGGGGCGGGTGCGGGCGAAGGCGCGGGCGAAGCCGGCGGTACCCCGTCCCATGGACTCGGCCACGGCGGCGGGGGTGTCGGAGGCGAGCAGCATCTCCACGCGTTCGGCGATGGGAAAGCCGTCAGCCTCGATCTCCTTGACCGTCATCCCGTACTGCGGCAGCAGGTGCGCGCCGCAGACGAAGAGCAGGAGCTTGAGTTCCGGGTCGGCCTGGATCTTGCGCAGGATCGGCCGATAAACACCGTAGTCGGAGCGCGCGCCGGTCACCACGCCAATGCTTCTCATGCCAGCATCTCCCAGGTGAGGAGAGTGCCGGCGGGGATGTCGCGGGCGGCGCGGCGGCCGATCACCTGCTCGCGCAAGGCCGGAGCCAGCCCCGTCCCCGGACGCAGGATCGCGATGTGCTCGGCGCGCAGCACGGTGCCCGCGGGAATGGCGCAGGCGGCTACCAGGCTGCGGCGCGCTACCTCGGCGGTGTTGCGCTCCTCCGCCGCGGGGCGCTTCGCGCCGTCGCCCAGCGACGCTTCCACCGCGCGGATGCCCGCGACCATGGCCGCGAAGTCGCCGGGCTCCAGCGAGGCGCGGTGGTCGGGGCCGGGGAGCTTGCAGTCCAGCGTCATGTGCTTCTCGACGATGCAGGCGCCCAACGCCACCGCCGCCAGCGGGATGGCGATGCCCAGGGTGTGGTCGGAAAAGCCCACCGGGACGCCGAAAGTCTCGCGCAGGGTCGCCATGGCGCGCAGGTTGATGCTGGCGGCGGGCGCAGGATAGCTGCTCACGCAGTGCAGCAACGCCAACTCGCGCGCCCCGGCGCGCTGCAGGCAGTCCACCGCGGTGCGCACCTCTTCCAGCTCGCACATGCCGGTAGAGACGATCAGCGGCTTGCCCTTGCGGGCCACGTGCTCGAGAAAAGGCAGGTTGGTGATCTCGCCCGAGGGCACTTTGAAGGCGGCCATTCCCAGCTCGTCCAGCAGGTCGGCGCTCTCGTCATCAAAGGGAGTGGAGAGAAAGAGGATGCCGCGCTGGGCGCAGTAGCTCTTCAATTCGCGGAAGGCCTCCGGCGGCAGCTCCAGCTTGCGCACCATCTCCAGTTGCGATTCGCCCGCGCCGGTGGTCTCCACCTGGTAGGCAGCCTTGGGCGCGAAGGGAGAGATGGCTTTCTCCGAGCGGAAGGTCTGGAACTTGACGGCGTCCGCAGCGGCTTGCACGGCCGCGTCCACCAGGCGGCGAGCCATCTCCAGGCTGCCGTTGTGGTTGACGCCGGCTTCGGCGATGACGAAGCAGGGCTGCCCGGCGCCGATCACGCGCTCGCCGATCCTGATCGTCGTTGGCATCGCCTTCGTCATTTGCGACCGCGCCGCTTTCTCTTCAACCAGGGTAGCTTGACCAGCCCGGCCTGCAGGGCCAGCTCGGCCATCTGGAAATCATGGAGGTCGTCGATGTCGAAGGCGCGCTCGCGCGGCAGCACCAGCATGCGGAGGGGCGCGGCGTCCACGTCGATCTCCTTCGTCTCCAGAAGATAATCGCGGCGGAACAAATAGAGCATGCCGTTGACGCGGAAGACCGGGGGAACGTCCTGGCGGCGGGTGTAGGCGGGCCCGCCGGAGAACAGGCGGCGGAGGTAGCCGGCCTGCTCTTCCACGCACACGTAGCGCGGGTTGAAGGCGGGCTCGGAGACCGCGATCACGCCCACGCAGCCGGGGTCTGCGTCGAGCAGGGCCAGCGCGCGGGCCAGGTCCTGGGGCAGCCGCGCCGGGTTGGTGGGCTGCAGCAGCAGCAGGGTCTCGTAGCGCCGCCCTTCCATCCGCTCCACTTCCCGCAGGGCGTGCTGCAACACCGGGAGCATGGGAGTCTCGTCCTGTGCCAGTTCGGCGGGGCGCAGGAAAGGGACGTCGCCGCGGTAGCGGCGGGCCAGGGCGGCGATCTTCTTGCTGTCGGTGGAAACGAGGCAGCGGTCGATGGCGGGGCAGCGGCGGGCGAACTCCAGGGCATGCGCCAGCAGCGGCAGGCCCGCCAGCGGACGCACGTTCTTTCCCGGCAAGCCCTTGGAGCCGCCGCGCGCCGGTACCACCGCCAGCAGGGGACGCACACTCACTCCAGTCCTCCCCGATCCCGCGCAGAGAGAATCTGCGATTACCAACTCGTAATGGGTGGAACCTCACTCTTAACTCTTATACCGCATTGCCGCTGTGCGGGTCAGCCGGAGACGAGGTATCAATCCCGATTCGGGAGGCCATGGGTTGCCTAAAGCTGTACCCCCGCCTCCGCGATGATGGTAAGATGACAGGAACTCTGGCGCGGAAATCGGCTGTATCCAGACGTGGCAGGATCAACGGGGCGGTTGGTGATGCTGGCGCCTGGTCTCCCCGCAAGCGCCTTCTCCCCCGGAGGCAAGGTTAGGCCCGCAGGGGTGTGCGCAGTATGGAACCAAGTGATCTGATCCCGTCGAAAAAGGGAGTGCCTGCTCCCGCGGTCCACGGCGAGTTGGTCCCGCCGATGGTCCCCTACAGCTATCTGCCGGTGGAGCCGCGCGAGCCCTCGGTCCTCGATTACTGGAAGATCCTGGTCAAGCGCAAGTGGATCGTGATCGCCACCGCGGTGGTGGTGTTCACGCTGGTGGCGGTGGCCACCTTCTCCACCACGCCCGTCTACGAGGCCAGCGGGCAGATCGCCATCTATCGCGACAATCCCGCGCCCCTGGGCTTCAAGGACCAGGTGCCCACCGACAGCGGCAGCTCCGACGA
>DASPRL010000382.1 GCA_035624475.1 Terriglobales bacterium | reverse complement strand
CCGACCGCTACCTGGTCACCAGCTACGAGCGCGACGTCATCCGCCCGCACGCCCTGGGCAAGTTCCGCGACCTGCTGGAAGCCACCGCCAAGAGCCCAGCCATGCTCTTCTACCTGGACAACTGGCTGAGCGTCGGCCCCGACTCCGACTTCGCGCGCTACGGCCCCGGCGGCGGCGTGCGCGGCAACCGCAGCTTCCGCTACCGCGGCATGCTGGGTGGGCCCGTCGGCTATCCCCAGGGCGCGGCGGGGGCGCCGCGCGCACCCGCCGAGGTCCCGCAGGCCCGGCGGCAGCGCCAACAGCAGCAGCAGCAGCAGCAGAACCAGCAGCGCCGCGGGCTCAATGAGAACTACGCCCGCGAACTCATGGAGCTGCATACGCTCAGCGTGAACGGCGGCTACACCCAGCAGGACGTGATCGAAGTAGCCAAGTGCTTCACCGGGTGGACCATCGAGCAGCCGCAGCGCGGCGGCGACTTCCAGTTCGACGAGCGCATGCACGAGCCCGGCCCTAAGACCGTGCTCGGCCATACCATCAAGCCGGGCGGGGAGCGCGAAGGCGAGGAGGTGCTGGACCTGCTGGCCCGTGATCCCCACACCGCGCAATTCATCTCCCGCAAGCTGGCGGTGCGCTTCGTCTCCGACGATCCCCCGCAGGCCCTGGTGGACCGCATGGCGCAGACCTTCCTCAAGAGCGATGGCGACATCCGCGAGGTGCTGCGCACGCTGTTCCGCTCGCCCGAGTTCTGGGCGCCGGAGGCCTACCGCGCCAAGGTCAAGACCCCGCTGGAATTCGTGGTCTCGGCGGTGCGCGCCTCCGGCGCCGATGTCACCGACGCTCAGCCCCTGGTGGGCACCCTCAACCGCATGGGCATGCCTCTCTACGGGATGCAGACCCCCAACGGTTACTCCTGGAAAGCGGACGCCTGGGTCAACTCCAATGCCCTGCTCACGCGCATGAACTTCGCGCTGGCGCTGGGCTCGGGGAGGCTGCGGGGGGCGCAGGTGGACGTCAGCCAGATGCTGGGCGGGCCGCCTCCCGCCGACGCCGGACAGGGCCTGGCCCTGCTGGAGCAGGCGCTGCTGGGAGGCAACGTCTCCAAGAACACCCACGACACCATCGAGAGGCGGCTGGCGGACCCGCAGGTCACGCAGCGCCGGCTCGACGATCCCCAGCGCGCGCCCAATCTGGGAGTGATCGCGGGGCTGCTGCTGGGGTCGCCGGAGTTTCAAAGAAGGTAGCAAGTAGCTAAGGAAGATCGCTTGAAGGCGAAAGGCTATCGACCAACGACGAACGACCAACGACCGGTTCTGCCCGACGACCGAAGTCCGACGACCGACGACTGGAGTTTGTTATGTCATTCACGCGGCGAGTATTCCTGAAGGGCGGGGCCATGGCCATCGTGGGCTCCGCCGCGATCCCCAGCTTCCTGACGCGCGCGGTGTACGCCGCCGAAACCACGGCGGGAGCGCGCAAGAAGCGCCTGGTGGTGGTCTTCCAGCGGGGCGCGGCCGACGGCCTGAACATCGTGGTGCCGCACGGCGAGGGTGCCTACTACTCCATGCGGCCCAGCATCGCCATCCCGCGCCAGGCGGTGCTCGACCTGGACGGCCTTTTCGGGCTGCATCCTTCCATGGCGCCGCTGGTGCCGCTGTTCCAGCAGAAGCACCTGGCCATCGTGCACGCCGCCGGCTCCCCTGACACCACCCGCTCCCACTTCGACGCCCAGGACTACATGGAGTCGGGCACTCCGGGCGTGAAGTCCACCGAGGATGGCTGGCTCAACCGCTGCGTGCACGCGCTCCAGGACGACAAGCCCAGCCCCTTCCGCGCGGTGGCCCTGACCGCCAACCTGCCCCGCATCCTCTCCGGCGCGGAGCCGGCGGTGGCCCTGAGCAACGTGAACGACTTCGGGGTGGGCGGACGCAATCCCGCGGTCCAGCCCCTGGCCAACACCTTCGAGGCCATGTACGACTCTTCGGTGGACGCGGTGCTGCACGGCACCGGGCAGGAGACCTTCGACGCGGTCAAGATGCTGAAGGCCGCCGACCCGCAGCGCTACACGCCCGCGCCCGGCGCCGACTATCCCCGCGGCCGCTTCGGCGACGCCCTGCGGCAGACCGCGCAGCTCATCAAGGCCGACCTGGGCGTGGAAGTGGCCTTCACCGACATCGGCGGCTGGGACCACCACGTCAACGAGGGCAACACCCAGGGGCAGCTCGCCAACCTGCTGCGCGACTTCTCCGGCTCACTGACCGCCTTCTGGACCGACCTGGGCGACCTGGCCCAGGACACAGTGGTCGTCACCATGTCGGAGTTCGGTCGCACCGCGCGCGAGAACGGCAACCGCGGTACCGACCACGGCCATGCCAACGTCATGTTCGTGATGGGCGGGCCGGTGAAGGGCGGCAAGGTCTACGGGCGCTGGCCCGGCCTCGCTCCCGAGCAGCTCTACGAGGGCCGCGACCTGGCCCTGACCACCGACTTCCGCCGCGTGCTGGGCGAGGCGGTGTACCAGCACCTGGGAAACAAAGACCTGGATGCAGTCTTTCCCCCAGGCGAAGGCTACCAGAACTCACCCAGGAGTTTTCTCACACTGCTGGGCTGAGGCCCGCGCCACCGTCTCCACTTTACTTTCCTTTGCGCCGCGGCGCGGGCGCGGGGGCCGGCGCCGCCTTGTGCGGGTGCTGGATCTCCTCCACCACGGCCCCGGCCTCCTTGACCACGGAATCGCCCACCGCGTTGACTCCCAGGCCGCTGTTCCGCGCCGCCTCCGAGGTCTTCCACTGCGGCACAGTCTTGCCGGTGCGGAACAGTTGCCAGTCCACCCGTCCCAGGTAATCGCCTTCGCCGGTGATGGGAATGGTATGGAGTTGCGCCGGCAGCTTGGCCTCCGGCCCCTGGTCCATCTGTCCCAGGTCGGTGAACAGGATGTAGTCGCAGTCCTTGCTGCGGGCTTCCTCCTCGAGGGCCTGGCGCTCGGTGGAGTCGAGCGGCACCGCGTCCACCTGGCGGTTGCGGATCTCGCCGATCAGCAGCACGCGCAGGTTGTCGGTGGGCAGAGACTGGTTGGTCAGATCTTTCAATCCCACCACGCCCACACGCACCACGCCCGCCGCCTTGGCCGGGATGGAGGGTGCGGGAGGCGCGGTCGGCGCGGGCGCCGGAGCCGGGGCCGCGGGCGCAGCCTCGGGAGCGGGGGCCGGCGGCGCCGCCTCCGCCGTGGCCTCGCCCAAGGTGACCTCGCGGCAGCCCGCGGGCTCTTCGAAGAGCGAGTCGGGCAGGGTGGCGGTGGAGAGGTCGGTGACCTCGCTGGTGCTGGTCATGGGATGCCCCATCACCTCCATGGTCGTGGTCTGCTTCAAGGGAAAGCCCAGGCGGCCCATGCCCTCGCCGGCGTAGCGGTAGTGGTCCACGCACTCGGGGCGGGCGGCCGCCATCGCTCCCATGCCCATGCCGGCAGAACAGTTCAGCCCTACCGACAGGTCGGCGTACCAGCCGTCGCCTTCCGTGCTCATGTTCATGGGATAGCAGGCGTCGGGGCTGGACTGGATGACGGTCTTGGTGGTGAGGTGGCGGGCCTCGAAGCCGAACATCTTCTGGCGCTCGCCGGTGTCATGGCTGGTGGTGGTGACGGTGACGGTGCCGCCCTTGCGCGGCGCCCCCTGGACGGCCCGGGCCGCCACCGCCGCCTCCATCGCCGAGCCCGCCGGCATCCCATTCGCGCCCAGGGGCAGGACCGTGCAGGTGTTGCGGCGGGTGTCCACCACGATCATGCGGCGCTTGTCGCACTGCAGGATGGAGACGTTACCGCCGGCATCCTCGCTGCGCTGCCGCGCTCCCTTGATGTACACGGTGCTCTGGCTGCTGCGGCCCATGACGGTGCTGCGGGTGGTGATCTTGACGTCCGCGGCAGCCGCCGCGGCGAGCATCAGCAAGAAGAGGACGGGACGGAGCCTGCGTTTCACACTTCCTCCTTAAGGTCGGTAGCCGGTGGTGGGCCGCTAAGGTGCTGAACCAGACAGCTTAAAGCCTGGGACGCAACGCTGGAAGCATCTTCCTACGACACTCTCTGCTCGATGCCGTTCTTGCCGGCGATCTTGACCGCATCCAGGGCCTCGCCGGCCTGCGCCATCATGGTCTCCAGCGAGTCGGGGGCGCTGACGAAGGTGACCACGCCGATACTGAAGGTCAGGGGCCAGCCGGCGGTCTGCATGGTCTCCAGCAGGGCCTCGCGGATCTTGCCCACCACCACCTGCGCGGCATCGGGAGCGGTCTCGGGGAGCAGCAGGGCGAACTCGTCGCCGGCCACGCGCGCCACCGTATCGGTCTGGCGGATGCTGTTGCGCAGCACCTGCGCCACCAGGCGCAGCACCGCGTCGCCGATCAGGTGCCCGAACTCGGCGTTCACCCGCTGGAAGTCGTCGAGGTCGATGTTCACCAGGGTAAGGGGATGCAGGTAGCGGCGGGCGCGGTTCTTCTCCAGCTCGGCCAGGCCGCAGAAGGCGCGGCGCGTGGGCACGCCGGTAAGGGAGTCGGTCTCCGCCAGCTCGCGCAGCCTCTCCTGGGCACGCCGCAGCTCCGCCACCACCAGGGTGACCACCACGAACAGCCCCAGAGTGATCACCGCATTCCAATAGAAGAAGAAAGGCTGGACGAACTGGACGCGCGCGCCGAAGTTGGCGGCCACGGAAATCAGCGCCGCCAGGACGCTGAAGCCCAGACCGGCGCGCCGCCCCACGTACCACGCCATCAGGGTGATGGGAAGCAGGTAGAAGAAGGCGAAGGCCACCTCAGGGCGGGTGAGGTAGTCGAGCCAGCCCAGCGCCGCCAGCAGCAGCAGCGCCAGCGCAGCCACCGCCGGCTGAGAGAGCCGGTCGAGAGTGCGTCCAAAGACCATGGCGATCGAAGGCGGTCTACCCGCGGGAAGAGGCCTCTATTGTAAGACCATTCTACCGCCGGCGGTGAGCAGGCCGACCTAGGAGGGATAGGCGGCCGAGCGCGGGAAGCGCCGCCGCAGGGCCGCGACCAAGGCGCGGTCGGCGCGCGGCGAGACCATCTCCAAAGGGGAATAGCCCTTCCGCCAGGCCAGGACGAAGGTGGCCACCAGCAGCACTCCCGTGATCGCGAAGTTGGGCCAGGCGTTCAGCCCCCACTGCCCCCTCCAGCTCAGGTCCCAGGCGCGGGAGAAGGGCAGCAGGTAGGGGATGGGCCAGTCGTAGCCGTCGGGGCCGCGCGCCCCGATCAGGTCGCAGAACAGGTGCAGGTGGAAGGCCAGGAAGGCCAGCAGGGCCGTCTTCCAGCGCTGCCGCGCCACCGCAAAACACACCGCCGACACGGCCACCGCGAAGGCCAGGTTGTGCAGCATGTGGTGGTAGCGCGAGAACCACATCAGGGGATGGTCGCTGTGCAGGGTGAGGACCTGGGCGACGGCGCCGATGCCGTCCAGGTCGGGAACGATGCCGGCGATGGTCACGGCGGCGCGCTCGCGGCGGTCGAGCTTGGCGGCGTTGGCCACCATCCAGCTCGCGAGAAAATGGGTAACGGGACTCATCTCAGAGTCAAGCAGCTAGCAGCTGGTAGCTAGTAGCTAGGTTCCTTGCCAACGACAAACGGCCAACGACCATCGACTGGATCCTCGGCCGACGACTCCTGATCGCTGACGGCTGATGGCTGACGGCTAGATCTCCACCAGCACGTCTTCCCCTTCGATCTTGAGGGGATAGACGGCGACCTTGACGCCGGGGTTGTGGCCGGCCTCGCCCGTCCTGGGATCGTACTGCCAGCCGTGCCAGGGACAGACCAGCTTGCCGTCCAGCACCACGCCCTGGCCCAGGGGCCCGCCGCGGTGGGGACAGACGTTGTCCATGGCCGAGAGCGCGCCCTCCACCCGGGCCACGCAGAGCACCTTGCCGTCCACGGTGAACTCCTTGGCCTGCCCTTCTGCGGGCAAGTCGGCCACGGTGCCGATCCTTACGAATTGCGCCATGGACATTTCCTCTTGGGGAGGGATGAAACGGCAGATCCTTCGCTTCGCTCAGCATGACGGCGGCGGGCTCCGACGCCCGTCAAGCGCCGTCACTTGGGCTGCAGCGTCTGCGCCACCATGACCTGCTGCTTGAACTTCTCCAGCATGTTCTCGTCCAGGCGGACCTCGGTGGGGCGCTTGGCCAAGGTCATGGTGTCGATCTTGTCCTGCAGGCGCAGCAGCGCGTAGAAGAGGTTCTCGGGGCGCGGGGGACAGCCGGTGACGTACACGTCCACGGGCACGATCTTGTCCACCCCCTGCAGCACGGCGTAGGTATTGAAAGGCCCGCCCACCGAGGAGCAGGCGCCCATGGAGATCACCCACTTGGGCTCGGGCATCTGGTCGTAGATGCGCTTGAGCACCGGCGACATCTTCAAGGTGACGGTGCCGGCCACGATCATCAGGTCGCTCTGCCGGGGGCTGGGACGGAAGACCTCGGCGCCGAAGCGCGCGATGTCGAAGCGCGCGGTGGAGGAGGCGATCATCTCGATGGCGCAGCAGGCCAGCCCGAAGGTCATGGGCCAGAGGGCGGACTTGCGCGCCCAGTTGAACACGTAGTCCACGCTGGTGATGAGGAAGTTCTTCTCGAACTTGTTCTGCAGCCAGCTGCTCATACCCTAGCCTCGCAAACCCCCGCGAAAACGACCTCTCAGTCTAGGTTCGGTCCCCAGGAGTGTCAACCGGGCTCAGGGGTGCACGGGCACCGCGCTGGAGGCCACCCACTGGCCGAAGGGAGACGAATTCCCACATTCAAAGCACTGGGTCACCGGGAACTGGGCCGCGCAGTGCGGGCAGACAGCCTGGGTCTGGAAGGCGTCGAAGGTCTGCTTGCAGGTGCTGCAGCGCCAGTTCTCGCCCATGGGAGGTCCCGCCTTGCAACTCGGGCAGGCGAAACCCTCGCGCCGCGGCGCCTTGGCGAGGCGGGCCAAGGCCTGCGCGCTGCGCAATCCTCCCCAGCAGTTCAGCAGCAGGAAGACGCCCAGGATGCCCAGCCAGACTGAGCCCGCCAACAGCGCCAGCAGGAAGTACCCGATCAGGCCCACGAAGCCGAAGATGGTGGCCACCATCAGGCTGCGCGCCCGTCCCAGCACGAACCAAAGCAGCGAGCGCAGGATCTGCCCGCCATCCAGCGGGAAGATGGGCAGCAGGTTGAAGATCAGCAGGCCCAGGTTGATGTTGAACACGGTCTGCAGCAGTTTGCCGAGATCGGGCCAGGCCTGGGCCCAGCCGAGCGACCTGCCTAGGACACTCAGGCCGAGCAGCACAGGCACCAGGGCCACGTTCACCAGCGGTCCCGCGGCGATGCTCCACAGGGTGGCTCCGGGCCGGGGCGGCGGATTCACGTAGGCCACGCCGCCCAGCGGCCAGAGCACGATGCGGTTGGCCACGCCGCCCACCTGCCGGCAGGCCAGCGCGTGCCCAAACTCGTGCAGCAGCACGATCAGGAAGAGCGCCAGATACTCCACCACGTTCCAGAGCGCGGAGGAATACCCGCCGGCGCGGGCGTTGATCTCGTAGATCGCGACCAGGAACCACGAGAAGTGGAGGAAGACGTCGATGCCGGCAAGGCGAAAAAGGCGAATGGATCCCTGGCTTGTGGGCATTTGCGGAGGCTGTAGGCCGGAGCATAACACTCTCCCGGTCCGGCGAGCCAGGAATCTTGGCTGTGCCGGCGCGCGCGCTTCGGCTAGAATCCCCCGCCATGGCCAAGCAGCATTACTTCTTCCGCTTGATTCCGCCGCGCCCCGCCTTTCCCCACGACATGACCGATGCCGAGCGGCACCTGATGGAGGAGCACAGCCGCTACTTTCAGCAGAACTTCGCCGCCGGCCGGATCCTTCTGTACGGCCCGGTGATGGCCGCGAGCGGAGCCTTCGGGCTCGCCGTGCTGGAAGTGGAGAGCGAAGAGGAAGCCCGGCGCTTTGGCGATGGCGACCCCTCCGTGAAGGCCGGACTGAATCGCTTCGAGATCAGCCCCATGCAGGTGTCGGGCGCGCGCGCCCAAGTGCAGTAGCAGCCGCCGAAGTGCGCAGGAGGGCCTCGCGCTCTGGGGTATAATCCGCTGCCGCAACGAGGGGTGGTGGGATGAGGTCGGATTTCTGCAGGCTCGCGCTGGTGGCGGCGCTGCTCCTGGTCTGTGCCATCCAGGCGCCCGCCCAGGCGGCTCAAAAGGAACAGGTCGGGCCGCCGGTCTTCGGCGGCAAGCAGCGCATCGCTTTCGCCCTCCAGGGCGACATCTATTACCTCCCCGAAGGCACCAGCCGGCTCCCGGATTTCTCCAAGCTCAAGCGCGTGGGGACCATCTATACCACTGAGCTCAATGTTCCCTCGCGCTCCTTCGACTCCGGGTTTCCCGGCGTCACCAACCGCTTCGAGTGGTTTGCCATCGACTACCACGGTACCCTCCTGCTGCCCACCGGGGGGCAGTACAAGTTCCGGCTGACCTCCGACGACGGCTCTCAACTCTGGATCGACGGCAAGAAGGTCATCGACGTGGACGGCATCCATCCCCCCAACAGCGGGGAGGCCACGGTCGAGCTGGCCGCGGGCACGCACAAGATCCGGGTCCCGTACTTTCAGGGCCCGCGCTTCGAGGTGGCGCTGCAACTGGAGATCGCCCGCCCCGGCAAGCCCTACCAGATCTTCAACACCCAGGCCTTCGCGCCGGCGCAGGTGGAGGTGAAGGGCGGGAAGACGAAGGTCAGCCTGGGCAGCGCCATCCTCTTCGACTTCAACCAGTCCATGCTCAAGCCCGGCGCCGCCGAGGTGCTGGCCGAGGTCAAAGCCTCGGTGCTCGATCAGCATCCCAAGGCCCGCTTCGTGGTCGAGGGCTATACCGACGACGTGGGCTCCGCCGCCTACAACCTGGCTCTCTCCCAGCGCCGCGCGCAGACGGTAGTGAGCTGGCTGCGGGCGCACGGGGTCCCGGGATCGCGCCTGACCGCCAAGGGCCTGGGGAAGAGCAATCCGAAGGTCCCCAACACCAGCGACGAGAACCGCGCCCAGAACCGGCGCGTCGAGATCGCGGTGGAGGAGTGAGACCAACCCGGCCATGGGCGCCTGGCCCCGAAGGAGGGATCCTGTGAGAAAGATCCTTCCAGGCGGGCCGCTGTTGCTGCTGCTCACCCTGGCGCTGGGATGCAAGCCCGCGCCCTGGATCACCTATGCCTCGCCGGAGGGACGCTATCGCATCCTGTTCCCGGTCCAGCCAACGCTGCAATCGCAAGAGGCCCCGGGCGCCGATGGCAGCAAGTTCCAGCAGCACATGGCCATGGCCAGCGACGCCGGCGGCGCCTTCTACATGGTCGGCTACTTCGACCTCGGTGAGGCCGGCTTCGACCTCGACCAGGCGCCCGAGGCCGCGGTCCCCAAGGGTGGGTT
Source organism: Terriglobales bacterium (assembly GCA_035624475.1). Lineage (NCBI taxonomy): Bacteria > Pseudomonadati > Acidobacteriota > Terriglobia > Terriglobales > Terriglobales bacterium. The sequence goes on along the minus strand of DASPRL010000382.1, from coordinate 3,157 downwards.
GATCTCCAAGCGCGCCATCACCCTGGGCCGCTATCCCGGCCGCGAGCTCCGGTTCATCGCCACCGACCCCCACGGCAACGAGGGCTTCGTGGTGTCCCGCTTCTACCTGGTGGACAAGAGGGTCTACGTGGTGCAGTACATCGTCCCCAAGTCGGCGGGGCAGGAGCTTCCGGACAAGGCCGCGCGCTACTTCGATTCCTTCCAGGTCGAGAACCAGTGATTCCAGCGGCGCCGGCGTAGGCGGGCGAGTCCGGCGCGCCGGAAGCGGGCGTAGGTCGCGTGCAGCCAGGTGGCGGCGCGCTGCAGCAGGTAGGCAGGCGTGGGCAGCAGGAGGCGCCGGGGAATGCCTTCGCGGACGAGGAACTCCTCCACCGAGATCAGGTTCAGCAATTCCCTCCGGTGCTGCTCGTAGAAGTCGAAGACATCATACTGGTTCCGGGAGCGCAGGAGATTCCACCGCTGGAAGAGTTCGCAGTCGCCACACCCGGTGTTCCCGTTCTTCCCGGCGCGCTTGCGGATGACGCCGCAGCCGTAGTCGGTGTCCACCGTGTACCAGGTCAGGTCCGGCAGCGACCCCACCAGGTCGAGGTAGGCGCAGTAAGTCACTCCCTGCCAGAGCCGCCAGGGAACCGGTTCCTCCGGGCCGGCCATCTCCCGCTCCACCGGACAGCAATCGTGGAGGACCAGGGCGCCGCCGGGCGCCAGCAGCGCGAGTCCCAGTTGGAAGTCGCGCTGGGAGCACTCGTAGGTGTGCCACGGGTCGATGAAGATGATGTCGTAGAGCGTGCCCGGCGGGATGAGCCCCTCGATGTGCTCATCCGGGCTGCGAAAATCGATCGCGCTGTCGTCCTCGAAGCCCGGGGGACAGCAATACATCAGCCGGTGGCAGGCCTCCAACGGACCCCGCGCCACCCGGGAGAAGGTGCCCCCGGTCTTGGGAGTGCAGATCTCCAGGTATCTGCGATACCGGCTCTTGCGAACCAGCGCATTGATGATCGCGTACTTCCGCATCGGCGACATCCCGGCGGCCCTGCTGGCCGCCTTCAGGGAGGGGTAAGGATACCTCTTTCGGGATGGGGAGCGGGGGATTGCCCCACTCCGGCCCTACTATCGCTTGAGGTCGAGGGCGGTGGGATGGCGAGGCTGGTAGAGGCCGATCTCCCCGCCGCTGGGCAGGCGGAGGGTCGTCTTGGTCCCCCACTCGGCGGTCTCCACCGCCGAGCACTCGACCTTCTTCGCGCGCAGCCGCTCCATCTCGGCGGCAAGATCGTCGCACATGAGGTAGACCACGGCCCCCAACAGAGAGCGGCCGCCGTGCATCGGCGGGCGGCTCTCGCCCTTCTCCACTGGGTGGATGCCGGCCTCGGCGGGAGGCAGGGCGAAGATCAGCCAGCCGCCGCCGACATCCAGCGCGGGCAATCCCAGGACGTCGCGGAAGAAGGCGCGGTCGGTCTCGGCGTCGGTGCTGTAGAACAGGACGTGGGTGCCGGTGATCATGGCGGGAAGTCTAGCAGACCGGGGCCGCGCTTGACCCGCCCCGGCCTTCTGCGTACCATCGCTTCCCCTCCCCGCACGCTGCCGCGAGGTGCCCCATGGTGGACAAGATCTCCAAGGACCCGCAACTCACCGCCCAACTGCAGAAGACCGCCGACGACCTCAAGCAGATGGAGCAGGCCATCCGCACCGGGATGATCGACGCGCGCGTGCTCATTGAGTTTCGCGAGGCCGTGAACCACGTCCGCCACACCACCTGGGCGGTGCAGAAGTGGGCGGAGGAGGAGAAGAAGGCGGGGGGCAAGCCCTTCGAGGTCATCTCCATGATCATGGCGGAGCGCATGCGCATCGCCACCCTGCTGGCGCGGGAGCTGGGCAACGACCTCGCCAACGGCGACGTCGACTTCTCCACCCCCGGCCTGAAGGAACTCTATCAGGCCACGGTGAAGCTGGCCGAGCAGCTCAAGCCCCTGGTGCCCAAGTAGGACGCCGGGTGGAAGGCGCTAGTCCGTCTCCTGGAAGGCAGTTGCCGTGGCCGCCCCTGCACTCGAGGCCCCGCCCGGGTGCCGCTGCTCCCAATCCTCTTCCTTCAGGACCTGGATAGGCTCGAGCTTCTTGCCGGCCAGCGCCTTGTTGAGCCCGGCCAGATCCTTGTCGGTGAGGGCGTGGAAGTCGCGGATCACGTCTTCCAAGTCGTGCGCGAGCGTGTCGGCGTACTTGACCTGGTAATCGGTGGGCCGGCCTTCGTAGCCGGTCACGTCGCCGTAGAGCCGCCCGATGTGCTCGCGGATGCGCTCTTCCCCGGTGATGGCGCCGCCCTCCTTGGTGGCCACGATCTTGGAGCGCAGCTTGTCGCTCTCCTGCGAGAGCTTCTCCAGGCGGGCGCGCAGGGGATCCTTGGCGCCCAGCTTGGCGGCGCGCGCCGTGGCCGCGTCCCGCACCCCGGTGATGGCTTCCGTGGCCCAGGTCATGTGGCCGAGCAGCTTGTACACCTTCATGGCCAGGGCGAACTGCGCCTTGCGGTCCTCCAGCGAGTAGGGAGCGCGCGGGTCCATCACCACCTGCAAGGGGGCGGTATACACCTGGTCGCCCTTGGTCAACTTCACGGTGTAGGTGCCGGGCGGGACGCGCGGGCCCTGCGCCGCCGCGAACAGGGCGGTGGCCGCGGGCGGGACCGCCGGCGCCTTCAGCAGCATGGACCAGACGGCGCGGTTCAGGCCGCGGTGCTTGCTGCCGGCGAGGGTGTCGACCAGGTTGCCCTCGGAGTCGTAGATCTGGATCTTCAGATCGCCGAAGATGTGGCGGCTGCGCTGGTAGTAGGTGATGAGGGCATTGCCCGGCCTCTCCGGGCCGCTGAAGGTCTCGTCGCCCTCCGGCCAGCCGCCGCTGGCGCTGAGGTACTGCACCACGGGTCTGCCCGTGAGCAGCACCGCCTCCTTGGCCATCAATTCCGGGGTGAGGGCGCGCAGGGGCGAGATGTCGTCCAGGATCCAGATGCCGCGGCCGTGGGTGGCCAGGGCCAGCGCCGAGTCGCGCGCCTGCACCGCCATATCGCGAACCGCCACCGCCGGGAAGCCGCTGCCCTTGTACTGCGCCCAGTGGCCGCCGCCGTCCACCGAGATCCACAGCCCGAACTCGGTGCCCAGGAAGAGCACGTTGGAGG
>DASPRL010000381.1 GCA_035624475.1 Terriglobales bacterium | reverse complement strand
AGTCCAGGGCCGCCGCGGTTTCGGGCCGGCCGCTTTGGAGCGCGCGCAGGATGGAAGAGGAGGCGTAGGCCCGCGAGACCAGTTTGTCGCGGTAGTCCAAGGCGAAGCGGTTGCCACCGTGCACCATGGCCAGGCCCACGGCAATCGAGACCACATACGCCAGCGCCACTGTGAGGATCCCGAAGCGAGCCCGGCGCACGGCGCGCAAGACCCGGTGCGGGAGGGAATCGGGCGACGACATCACTGCGATAGTACCGCGCCGGCTAGATGGCCGCCAGGGCCTCATCCAGGTCGGCCAGAATGTCGTCCACATCCTCGATGCCCACCGAGATGCGCACCATGCCGTCGGTCAGCCCGATGGCCCTTCTTCCCTTCTCCCCCAGCGCGGCGTGGGTCATGGTGGCGGGATGCGAGATCAGCGTCTCGACCCCGCCCAGCGACTCGCCCAGCGAGCACACCCGCACCTTGCGCAGCATCTTCCTGGCGTTCCCCAGCGACCCGGTCTCGAAGGTGATCATGGAACCGTAGCCGCTCATCTGCTTCTGCGCCAGCTTGTGCTGGGGATGCTGCGGCAGCCCGGGATAGAAGACTGCTTTCACCTTCTTGTGCAGGTTGAGGAAGTCGGCGACGGCGCGGCCGTTGCGGTCGTGCTGCTCCATGCGCACCGCCAGGGTCTTCACCCCGCGCAGTACCAGCCAGCACTCGAAGGGCGAGAGAATCGCGCCGACGGATTTCTGAATGAAGCCGAAGGCCTCCGCCTGCTCGGCCCGCGTGCAGACGATGACCCCGCCCAGACCGTCCGAGTGGCCGTTGAGGAACTTGGTGGTCGAGTGCACCACCATGTCCGCGCCCAGCGCGATGGGATGCTGGAAGTAGGGCGACATGAAAGTGTTGTCCACGACCAGCTCGACTTTGCGGGCATGGCAGAGGTCGGCGATGGCTCGGATGTCGCTGATGGTCATCAGCGGGTTGGTGGGCGTCTCCACGTACACGAAGCGGGTGCTGCGCCGCAGCGACTTCTCCACCGCCGCCGTGTCGGAGGTGTCCACGTAAGTGAACTCCAGGCCGTAGTGGGTGAGGATCTGGTTGAAGAGCCGGGGCACGCCGCCATAGACGTTGTGCGAGCACACCACGTGGTCGCCCTTCTTGAGGGTGGTGCAGAGCGCGCTGATGGCGGCCATGCCGCTGGCGAAGACGCGCGAGGCCACGCCGCCCTCCAGCGCCGCCAGGCTCTCCTGCAGCCGGTCGCGGGTGGGGTTGGTGACGCGCGCGTACTCGTAGCCCAGCCGCGGCTTCCCCAGCTCCTCCTGCACGTAAGTGGAGGTGGCGAAGATGGGCACGCTGACCGCGCCGGTCAGCGGCTCCGGCTCCTGGCCCGCGTGGATGCACTTGGTGGCGAATCCGGGTTCCTTGGCTTTCATGGCGAGTCCTTCCCCTTTGATTCTTGCGGCAAGAGCGTGAATTCGCTGTTCAGCACGGTCCTGCCTCCTTCATCCTCGTAGGTGGTGGTGAGGGTCCTGGGCACGACAAAGGGTCGAGCGACGCCCGGCACCGAGATCGTCTGAAAGGTTTCTTCCACTCGATAACTCCTCAGCGTCCTGCCTTCGAGCACGGGGGCGGGCGTGTGCGCCGCAGCGAAAGTGAAATGCTGCAGCGCGTAGCTGCCCGGCTCCACCACGTACTCGCCCTCGCCGCACCAGTTGCGGAGCTTCAAGTGCCGGCTGTTGATCTCGAAGCCACAACCCGGGTGAGATTGATAGCTCACCCGGAACAAGGGGCGCTCGCCCGGGCGTGAGATCTGGAAGTCGAAGCCCTGGCGTACGTCGGAGCGCAAGAGCATCCCCGCGGCCACGGCGGTGACGTCGGCATCGATCTGCTCGATCATGCTCCGGTGATGAAACACGAAGGTCCCCGCGCTGACGCTGCTGCGCGTCTTGTACTCGTCGGGACGCGCCTGCACGATGGTGAAGCGGTGGCTGTCGCGCCGGGTCTTGCGCTGTTTCCCGGCGGAGTCGAATTCCTGGATGGTGGTGGACACCTGGAGCGGCAGTTCGGTGGTGTCGCGCAGGTAGCTCTTGGCGCTGGCCGCCGCTCCCTCCAGGACGTCCTCGGGCTTGAGTTCCTGCGCCAGGCAGACCAGAACGGCCGCGGCGACCACAACACATGCTGTTGCAGATTTATTCATTTATTGATTTGTTCATTTATTGATTTTGCCGGCTGAGCGAACTGCCGTTTCCGGGCGAGAAGCTCCGAAAATCAATAAATCAGTAAATGAGTAAATGAATAAACCCCTAGGCCCCGTCGAAGATCCCCTTGGAGAGGTAGCGCTCCGAAAGATCCGGAATCAGGGTGACCACGCGCTTGCCTTGCCCCAGGCGCTTCGCCACTTCGACCGCCGCCCAGACCGCGGCCCCGGCGCTGGAGCCGCCCAGCACACCCTCTTTCGCGGCCAGGTCCTTCACCATCTGGAAGGCATCGCGGTCGCTGACCATGATGACTTCGTCGGCCAGCGCCTGGTCGAAGGTCTTGGGGATGAAGCTGGAGCCGATGCCCTCCACCTTGTGCGCCTTCTTCTCCTTCTTGCCGCCCAGCACCGATCCCTCAGCCTCGACCGCGATGGCCAGGGCGCGCGGCAACCGCTCCTTGATGTAGCGCGCCACGCCGGTGAAGGTGCCGCCCGTGCCCGCGCCGAGCACCACCGCGTCGATGCGCCCCTGCATCTGCTCGAAGATCTCGCGGCCGGTGGTCTGGTAGTGGAAGTCGGGGTTGGCGGGATTCTCGAACTGCGCGGCGAGGAAGGAACCCGGGGTGCTGGCGGCCATCTCGCGGGCGCGGCGGATGGCGCCTTCCATGCCCTCGGCATCCGGGGTGCGGATCACCTCGGCGCCGAGGGCCCGCATGACCATGACCTTTTCCTCCGAGAATTTCTCCGGCACGAAGAGGGTGACGCGGTAGCCGCGGCTGATCCCGATCAGGGCCAGCCCCACGCCGGTGTTGCCGGCGGTGGCTTCGATGATGGTGGAGCCCGGGCGCAGCTTGCCCTCGCGCTCGGCTTGCCCGATCATCCCCAACGCTGCCCGGTCCTTCACGCTGAAGCCCGGGTTCAGATATTCCAGCTTGGCGAAAACGTCGCCTGCGCCCGGCGGGACCACGCGGCGCAGGCGCAGCATGGGAGTCTCGCCCACCAGTTCGGTGATATCCTCGACCACGCGCAGATGGGCGGCTTCGGCGGCCTTGATTGTCATTGTCGCTCTAGAGTACGGGAAGGCGCGCGCGAGCGTCAATCGCAGCCAGGCGCAGCGCCGGCTTCCGGTCCGGACTTGGCTGTCGAGTTCTCTTCGGGACTGTCCCGCGATGCGATGTGACCCGAAGGCAAGGAGGAGTCCATGGTGGCTGTGCACCTCGAGAAGCTGCGTCCGCACTTTCGCGGCGAACTGATCGCCCCGGGCGACGCTGGCTACGACGCCGCCCGCAAAGTCTACAACGCGATGATCGACAAGCGGCCGGCCGTGATCGCCCGGTGCACCGACGCCGCCGACGTCATCGCCGCGGTAAACTTCGCCCGCGAAAGCGGGCTGACCCTGGCGGTCCGCGGCGGTGGCCACAACGCGGCCGGCCTGGGCGTCTGGGACGACGCTCTGGTCATCGACTTGACACCCCTGCGCTTCGTTCACGTCGATCCCAAGAGGGCAGAGGTGCGCGTCGGCGGAGGCTGCACCTGGGGCGAGGTGGACCATGCCACTTATCCCTTCGGGCTCGCGGTCCCGGCGGGCTTCATCTCCACCACCGGAGTCGCGGGGCTGACCCTGGGCGGCGGGTTGGGCTACTTCACCCGCAAGTATGGACTGACCATCGACAACCTCCTCTCGGCCGACGTGGTGCTGGCCGACGGCCGCTTCGTCACCGCCAGCGCCAAGCAGAACCCCGACCTTTTCTGGGCGCTGCGGGGAGGCGGGGGGAATTTCGGGGTCGTGACCTCGTTCCTCTTCCGCGCCCGCCCCATCCACACCGTCATTGCCGGCCCCACGCTGTGGGAGCTGGAGGAGGCCCCTGAGATCCTGCAGTGGTACCGTGAATTCATCGTGAAGGCCCCGGAGGATCTCAGCGGCTTCTTCGCTTTCCTGGTGGTGCCGCCGGCGCCGCCGTTTCCCGAAAGACTGCACGGCAAGAAGATGTGCGGGATCGTGTGGTGCTACCTGGGGCCGCCCGCCAAAGCGGAGAAGGCCTTCGCCCCCATCCGCCGCGCGCACCCGGCCGCGCTCGATCTGGTCGGCCCCATGCCCTTCCCGATGGTGACGAGCATGTTCGATGCGCTCTATCCCCCGGGGCTGCAGTGGTACTGGAAAGCCGATTTCGTCCGCCAGCTCCCGGAGGAAGCCATCCGCGAGCATGTCCGGTTCGGGAAAATGATCCCGACCATGTGGTCGACCATGCACCTGTACCCCATCAACGGGGCCACTCGCCGCGTGCGCAAGGGCGCCACCGCGTGGGCGTACCGGGACGCGAACTGGGCGGAGGTGATCGTGGGCGTGGACCCCGATCCCGCCAACAAGGAGCGCATCGTCTCCTGGGCGAGAAGCTACTGGGAAGCGCTCCATCCCTACTCTGCCGGCGGGGCCTACGTGAATTTCATGATGGAGGAAGGGGAGGACCGGGTGAAAGCGACCTACGGCGGCAACTACGCGCGCCTGGCCAGGATCAAGGCAAAGTACGATCCCGGGAACCTGTTCCACATCAACCAGAACATCAAGCCCGCTGCGCGCGCGGGGAAGAAGCGCTGAGGCGGCGCGCCTTTGTGGCCGCTAGGGCTGGCTGGGGCCACCCGCAGCGCCGGCCGCGGCCCGCCCGGGTGTGGCGTAGTAGCCGCTGCGGGTGCGCACTTCCAGCTTGCTGAAGCCGTGTGCTTTGGCCGTGACCTTCACCGTGCGGAAGCCGCCGTCGCTCTGCGGCTTGGAGGGCTTGTACCCGATGGTGTACTGGTTGCGGATGTCGCGCGCGATCTCGCGGGTGATGGCGTCCACCTGGGAGAGGCTCTTGGGGAAGTAGGCGATGCCCCCGGTCTCTTCCGCCAGTCTTTGCAAGGCGCGCTTGGCGCGGTGGGGGTGATCGTCGCCCAGCAACCCGATGGTGTACACGGTGGGGCTGTTCATCTCCTGCAGGCGGCGGATGGTCTGTTCCAGGTTGTCGCGGCTGGCGTTGTCCTCGCCGTCGGTCACTACCAGCAGCACCTTCTTATCGAGCTTGCCGCTGTTGAGGTGGTCGGCGGAGGCGATGACGGCGTCGTAAAGAGCGGTGCCGCCGCGCGAATCGATGTTCTCCAGCGCCTCCTGCAGCTTGGGGATGCTGCTGGTGAAGTCCTGGTCGAGCCAGTACTCCTCGCTGAAGTTCACGACGAAGACCTCGTCCTGGGGATTGCTGGCGCGCACCAGGTTGAGCGCGGCCTGGTTGACGGCGGAGCGCTTGTCGCGCATGGAGCCGGAGTCGTCGATGACGATGCCCACGTCCACCGGGATGTCCTCGTGGCGGAAGGAGGTGATGCGCTGCTCCTGGCCGTCCTCGAAGACGGCAAAGGCGTCGCGGTCCAGGGTGGTGACCAGGTGCTGGTGGTCATCCACCACGGTGGCGTGCAGCACCACTTCGTCCACGTTCTTGCGAAAGACGAAGACGCCGTTTTCTTTGTCGGCGGCGGGCGCCTGGGCCGGAGCGGCGGCCGCCGGCGGCTGAGCGGGAGGAGATTGCGGGTTCTGCGCCCCCAGGGTCAACACCAGGCCGACGAGCAGGAGTCCCAGAAGCAGTCTATTGCGAAGGCGCATAGTACCCTGTTTTGGCATACACATGGAGCGGCGGCAGGCCCTTGGGTGGAAGCAACCTCACCTTGATCTTGTGCCACTTGCCGTCCTTGGGGGCGCTGCTGGGGCGGTAGCCGAGCACGTACTGGTTGCGCAACTCGATGCCGATCTTGCTGGCCACGTCCTCCAGCTCGTTGGCGTCGTAGATGCGGAACAGCCGCCCCCCGGTCTCGCTGGTGATCTGGTCCAGCAGCACGGGACCGTATTTCTCCTCCGGGGTGGGCGGATTGGGTTCGAAGATGCCGATGGCGTAGATCTGGACGTCGGCCTCGCGCACCACATCGCGGATCTCGCTGTCGGTGTAGCGGCTGCGGTTGTCGCCGCCGTCGGAGATGATGAGCAAGGCCTTGCGGCTGTTGCGCGCCTCCCGCATCTTGTCGATCCCCAGGTAGATGGCGTCCAGCAGCGCCGTGGCGCCCTTGGGGATGGTGTACAGCATCCTGCCCTGGATGGCGTCGATGGACTTGGTGAAGTCCGAAACCAGCTCCGGCCGGTCGGAGAACGTGACCATGAAGAATTCGTCCTGCGGGTTGGCGGTCTTGAAGAACTCGATGACCGCCTGCTTGGCCTTGTCGATCTTATCGGTCATGCTGCCGCTGTGATCGAAGATCACGCCCAGGGAGATAGGAGCGTCCTCGCAGGAAAAGTGACGGATCTGCTCCTGCTGCTTGCCGTCCCAGACTTCGAAGTTGTCCTTCTCCAGGCCGGTGACCAGGCGGTTCATGGGATCGGTGACCGTGACCGGCACCAGCACCAGATCGACATCCACCTTGACCGGCTTGGTGTGCGTGCGCAGCGCCGGGTTCATGCCTGGAACGGCGTTGGCCGGCGTCGTGTTGCGGGGTACGACGTGCACGTCGCTGGTGGAATCCTGCGCCCGCGCGCCCACCGGCGCCAGGACCAGCAGCAGGATCAAGCCGGCGGCCCACCCTTGCATCAGCCGCCGCACCCGGCAGGAAACCGCCTCTCGCGAGCAGGACCCGCGCCCGTCACCACTTTTGCGGGCCATAGGGGAACCTCGTGTGCTGCGCATCTTACCACAGACTGCAAGCGCGAAAATATCGGGCCGTCAAGGATTTTTGGACGTCCCCCTGTCCGTCCGGCCGGCCGGCCGGGTCCCTGTTGCGGGGCCGAAATGCGGAGTCCTCTGCGGAGTTGCTACAATTCCATGAGCCCGGATGCCATGGCGGAAGTCTTTCCCTTTTCGGCGCTGCGCTACGATCCCGCCCAGGTCGAGCCCGCCCAAGTCCTCACCCAGCCCTACGACAAGATCACCCCGGCCATGCAGGAGCGCTACTACGCCTCCAGCCCCTACAACCTGGTGCGCATCATCCTGGGCAAGAACGAGCCCGGCGATGATGGGAGCAGCAACGTCTACAGCCGCGCCGCCACCCGCTTCGCAGCCTGGCGCGGGACGGGCATCCTGCGCCCCGACCCCGGGCCCGGCTTCTACGCCTACTGCCAGCAGTTCGCAGCGCCCGGGGAGTGCGGGGTGATCCAGGAGCGCCGTGGCTTCATCGGCCTTGGGCGCCTCGAGGAATATTCCGCCGGCGTGGTCTTCCGCCACGAACAGACGCTCTCCCGGCCCAAGGCCGACCGGCTGGAGCTGCTGCGCGCCACCCGCGCCCACTTTGGGCAGATCTTCGTGCTTTACTGCGATCCGCAGTGCACGCTCGACCCTCTCCTGTCGCCGCCCCGCCCGCCTGAAGTCGAGGTGCGCGACGAGTACGGGGTGCGGCACCGCCTGTGGCGCATCTCGGAGCCGGCCGCCGTCACCGCCATCCGCGCGAGGCTGCACGGCCGCCCCCTCGTCATCGCCGACGGCCACCATCGCTACGAGACCGCGCTCACCTACCGCAACCAGCGGCGCGTCCAGGCCGGGCGGACCGATCCCGACGCGCCCTACGAGCGCGTGATGATGACGTTCGTGAATACCCAGGGCGGCGGAATCCTCATCCTGCCGACCCACCGCGTGCTCTCGGGTTTGCCGGATTTCCGCGCGGACGCAGGGAACCTCGCGGCCGGCGGCTTCTTCGCGGTGCGCGACCTGAGCACAGAGTTTGATCCCGCCCGGCCGGCTGCTCTGCTCCCCGCCACGCCGCCGGGCGAGACCGCGTTGCTGGCGGTGACCGCCGAGCGCGCCTTCCTGTTGCGCGCCGGTGCCGACGTCAACCACCCCGCCCTGCAAGGTCTCTCCCCGCGCCAGGCCGGGCTCGACGTGGTGCGCTTGCACAAGGTCGTGCTGGAGGCGGGGCTGGGCATCGGCGAAGCGGCGGTGCGCGACCAGCGCCACATCGCCTACCTGCGCGACGCGCGCGAGGCGGTGGAGCGCGTCCGCGGTGGCGGCGCCGACGTGGCCTTCCTCATGAATCCTGTGGACGTGGACCAGGTGACCTCGCTGGCCCTGGCCGGCGAGGTCCTGCCCCAGAAGTCCACCGACTTCTATCCTAAGCTGCTCAGCGGGCTGACCATCTATGCGCTGGAGTAGGCATCTCGGAGCTTGGCGCGCCCCCCTGCGGCGAGCGGGGTTGCTGGTGGCCGTGCTGGCGACCCTGGCGGCGAGGGGGCCGGCGGCTGAGGAGCGCCACCTCCACGTCTTTGCCGCCAGCGCTCGCTACCAGGTCGCCATCACCGAGCGCGAGGGCAAGGAGTACATCGGCCTGACCGACCTGCTGCAGCCTCTGGGCCCGTTCAGCGGCCGCGTGGACGGACACAAGTTCAAGTACCGCTTCCGCGGCGTCGAAGGCGAGGTACAGGACGGCAAGACCCAGGCGCGCGTGGGCAAGCTCAAGGTCGAACTTCCCGCGCCGGCGGTGCTGGAGGGCGAGAATGCCCTCATCCCCCTGGCCGCGGCTCCCAGCCTGCTGGCGCACTTCCTGGGAACCCGGGTGGACTACCACCCCACCAGCCGCCGCCTCATGATCGGGATCGCCGATGTCAGCTTCACCGCCGAGCTCCGCAAGGGCGAGTCTCCTGCCCTGGTCCTGAACTTCTCTGCCCCTGTGAATCCCACCATCAGCACGGGAGCGGGGGCGCTGCGCATGGTCTTCACCCGCGAACCCGTGGTCTCCTGGGCGGAGAAGTTCAACTTCAACGACCGCCTGATCCCCTCGGCGGTGTACAGCGAATCCGCCGGGGCGGCGGTGCTGACCGTGCACGGGACCGCGCCCCTGCTGGCCACCTTCAGCAACAGCGGACGCACCATCACCATCAGCGCGGCCCCCGGGGCGGTGCCGCCTACCGTGGCGGTGGCGCCCACACCCGTGCCGCCCCTGGAGGTCCCGACGCCCGCACCCGCACCGGCCCCGCAACCTTCGCTGCCGGTGGGCGGCTACCGGCCGCGTTTTCTGGTGGTGATCGATCCCGGCCACGGCGGCGATGATCGCGGCGCCACGCTGTCTGCCCAGCTCGCCGAAAAAGACGTCACCCTGGCCCTGGGCCGCCGCCTGCGCGCGGAGCTGCAGAACCGCGGCTTCAACACGCTGCTGCTGCGCGACGGCGATGTCACCCTCAGCCCCGAGCAGCGCGCCGAAGCCGCCAACGGCGCCCGCGCCGCCGTCTACATCTCCCTGCACGCCGACGTGCTGGGCACCGGAGTGCGCATTTACACTTCACTGCTGCCGCCGTCGGCGGGCCACCCCGGCGCCTTCCTGCCCTGGGAGAGCGCCCAGGCGGGCTACCTGGGATCCAGCCGCATTCTGGCCAACAGCATCCTGGAGGAGGTCGCCAAAAAGCAGATCAGCGTGGCCATGCAGCCGGCGCCGGTCGCCCCCCTCAACAACATCGCTGCCGCCGCGGTGGCGGTCGAAGTCGCGCCCGCCCGCCCGGACGTGAATTCCCTCACCCAGGTCGCCTACCAGCAGGCGGTGGTGACCGCCATCGCCAACGCGCTGGCGCAGGCACGTCCGCAACTGGAGGGCGCGCGATGATCCCCCGCCACCTGCTCATCACGCTGGCGGTGCTGCTGGCCGCGGTCTTCGGCCTGGGCTTTTACCTGCTTCACCTGAAGCGGCGCGCGGAAGAGAACCGCGCT
>DASPRL010000380.1 GCA_035624475.1 Terriglobales bacterium | reverse complement strand
CATGCGCTTCAGCCCGAGCTTCCAGTTCAGCTCGGAGCGCGAGCCCACCGCGTCGGCGGCCACGTGCACCAGATAGCCCGCGCGCAGGGCGCCCAGCGCCGTCTGCATCACGCAGATGTGCGACTCCATGCCGCACAGCAGCAGGGTGTTGCGCTGGCCGGGCAGCGCTTTCACTGCCGCGCAGAAGCCGTCGTTGGAGAAGCAGCCGAACTCCAGCTTGTCGAGCGCCGCCGTGCCCGCGGGCAGCAGGGAAGCGATCTCCGGCACCAGCGCGCCCAGCCCCTTGGCGTACTGCGTGGTGGCCAGCACCGGGAGCTGGAGGATGGCGGCCAGCCGCAGCAGCAGTTGCGAGTTGCGCACCAGGCGCTCTTTCTCGTGGATGGGCGGCAGCAGCTTCTCCTGGATGTCCACCACCACCAGCGCGCAGTCTTCGGCCCGCAGCGGGCGCCGCGCCAGTTCCTGCATCTCGATCTCCGTGGCTTTGGGGGTCAGGCTCGATGCCATGGTCGTTCGCTCCCGGCCGCAGCCGCGGCCTCCGCCATTCTAGTCCCTGGGCGGCGGAGCGGGGCGGGCGGCGGGCTCACAGGTCACGCAGTTCTTCTTCCGTCATGCCGAAGTAGTGTCCCAATTCGTGCAGCAGGGTGCGGCGGATCTGCTGGCGCACCTCCGCCTCGCTGCCGCAGATGGCCTCGATGTTCTTCTGGTAGAGCACGATGTGGTCGGGGCCGGCGGCCGCCTGGAAGACGCTCTTCTGGGTGCGCGGCACGCCCGCGAAGATCCCCAGCAGCAGCTCGCGGGGGGCGCCGGCGCGCGGGCGGGGAGCGTGCGGGCGCGGACGCTGCGCGGGCGGATAGTCCTCCACCAGCACCGCCACGTTGTGGATGCGCCGGCGGAAGAGTTCGGGGAGATGGTCGAGCACGTCTCCCACCACCGCGGCAAAGCGCTCGCGCGTCATGCCTGCCTCCGGTTGACCGTAGACCAGCCTGCCCCTAGAATCAAGGAGTCCAACCGCTGCTGCCCCCTCGTTCAATGGTAGGACAGCTGACTCTGGATCAGCATATCGGGGTTCGAATCCCTGGGGGGCAGCCAAATCCCCTTGGGAACCGATGTTGTCTGAAGGTCCCCCGTCCGCGGGACATCGGGGCGCGCGCCCGACTCTGGTGATAAACTAGGGGGCCGTTTGGGCTCCGGGCACTGGGAGATTTCCGACCCTCGCAGTGAAAGGATCGCGATGACCCGCACGCGCCGCTTCTTTCCACTGGCTTCCGCCCTTCTGTTTCTGTCGCTCCTGCTGCTGGGCGCGGCCACCGTCGCCGCCGCTCAGGATTCCGCCAGCTCGCCGGCGCCGGTATCGGCGCCCGCGCCGCCGTCGCCCCGGCCCGCCCCAGGATGGTGGGCGGTGGCGGCCGCGCAGCCGCGTCCGGCGGCGGCTCCCGGGATCAGCCCCGATCCCGCCCGCAAATGGGAGGTCGAGTTCCACGGCGCCGGCTTCCTGAGCTTCAATCCCACCGGTGGCACCTCCACGCTGCCGGGGATCGTGGGCGGCTTCACCTCGCCCAGCGGCGGCTCCAGCCTCTTCGTTCCCTCCTGGTACTTCGGCGTGGGCAACACGCTGTACAACACGGTGCAACTGAACCACATCCCGCTGCTGACCCAGTCCATCGCCTCGCTGGATTCGGTGCTGACCCACGCGGTGGTGCGGCGGGACCACGGCCCGGGGGTGGGCGCGCGCCTCACCCGCGAGATCACCCCGCGCTTCTCCATCGAGGCCGGCTTCGAATACAACTTCGGCTCGCTGGCCTTCTACGGCGCGGGCGACCAGATCAACACCTCGAGCGCCACCTGGCAGGCGGCCTTCACCCAGCTCTTCACCGCGCCCGCCTGCGGGGTCTGCAGCGGCACCAGCGTGACCTCGGTGGCCACCATCCACGACCACAGCGGGCAGGAACTCGTGGCCACGGGCGCGCTCAACATCAACCTGCGCACCCAGGGCCGCGCCATCCCTTACGTGACCTTCGGCGGCGGCGGCATCTTCAGCCTGGGGGACGCGCCCTCGGCCACCCTGGTGGGCAACTACCAGTTCAGCTTCACCGGCGCCCCTCACAACGAGACCGACGCGGTGCGCCTGCACTACCGCGTCCCCGACCACGCCGCCACCGGCTTCTTCGGAGCGGGCGTCAAGTACTACATCACGCCGCACTACGGGATCCGCGGCGAGGTGCGTGACTACGTGAGCGGCTACAACGTGGACAACCTGCTGGACGCCGCTCCCACGGTAGCCACCCTCACCCCGGCCAACGCCATCGGCACCACCGGCAACCCCTCGCTCTCCTTCAGCAACAATCCTTCCACCGGCTTTCCCTCCAGCCTGAGCGCGCCTCCGCTCAGCAGCTTCCGCACTCTGGCGGGCAGCGGCACCCTGCACCAGGTGGAGATCACCTTCGGAATCTTCTTCCGCTTCTAGAGGGCCCGCCCACCCTTTGCCCAAAGCGCCCGTCGCTTGCGCTCCGGACCGGCAAAGGGTGGGGCACCCCCGGGTGTGCTGCTTTCGGGATATACTCTCGCGCGGAAGGTGGGCCACCCGCCCACCCACGGAGGGACACAGGAGTTTCTCACCGCTATCGAGAAAAATGGGTTCAGGGACCCAATTAAGGAGGGCCTCGACCCAATCGCCGATATGTACGCGCAGTACGTAAAGGACGCAGTGTGCAGTCCGGACTCGTGCCCCCTGTTTTACACGTTCACCTTGCTGAAAGCCGAGTTCGGCATTGGTGTCAACTACTCAATGTACTTTGAGGTGCAAGCGGACTCCCGGACCTTCCCGGCATTCAACGGACCAATAATGACCAAAGGCAAGATACCCGCGCCCAAGAGGCACAACCCTCCGATAGTGCCACGGTAGGTTCCTTGGATTGGTCCTACTTCGACCGGTCCTTGCAGAAGATAAGGTCGCAGGATTGATTTGGTGCTTGGATACCTAGCGAGGGGCGGAATGGCGGCATCGGGAAACTCTTGGCGATGGAGAAGGAATATGCGTCTTTCCCTATCCGCGCGCTGGTTGACGGTGGCATTGCTGCTGGCAACGGCC
>DASPRL010000379.1 GCA_035624475.1 Terriglobales bacterium | reverse complement strand
CGTCCAGGTCACGCCCGACTACATTCTTGGGCCCGGCGACCAACTGGTGATCCGGGGCTGGGGCCAGGTGGACATCAACGTGCATCCGGTGGTGGACCGCTCGGGGGCGATCTACATCCCCAAGGTGGGGGTGATCCACGTCGCCGGCGTCCGCTATGCCGACCTGCACGACTACCTACAGGCCGCCATCGCGCGCACCTTCAAGAATTTCGAGCTGGACGTGACCATGGGCCAGCTCCGCTCCATCCAGATCTTCGTGGTGGGGCAGGTACGACGGCCGGGCAGCTACACGGTCAGCTCTCTGAGCTCGCTGGTGGACGCGCTGTTCGTGTGCGGCGGGCCCGCCAAGCGCGGTTCCATGCGCCGCATCGAGCTGAAGCGCAACGGCCAGACGGTGACCACCTTCGATCTCTACGATCTGCTGCTCAACGGCGACAAGAGCAAGGACGCCAAGCTGCTGCCCGGCGACGTGATCTACGTGCCGGCGGTGGGGCCGCTGGTGGCTATGGCGGGCAGCGTCAACAACCCGGCCATCTACGAGCTGAAGGACATCACCACCCTGGCTGACGTGATCCACTACGCCGGCGGGCTGGCCACCACCGCGGAGGGCGACCATGCCGTGGTGGAGCGCATCGACGACCACCGCGTCCGCCAAGAGGAGCGCTTTCCACTCACCCCGCAGGGGATGGCCATGGGCTTGCGGGACGGAGACATCATCCACTTTCCGCAGATCACCCCCAAGTTCGAGAACGCCATCACCTTGCGCGGGAACGTGGCCCGGCCCGGCCGCTATCCCTGGCGTGTGGGCATGCGCGTGAGCGACCTGATCCCGAGCCGCGAGTCCCTGGTCACTCGCGAGTATTGGGAGAAGAAGAACGAGTTGGGCGTTCCCCCGGCTCGGCCTTCCGAGATGGCAACGCCGGCCCAGCCTTCCGCCGTGGCGCCCACGCCTCGCATCGGACAGGCGGAGCTCAAGAATGAGATCAAGCGCTTGGAATCGGAGATCAACTGGGAGTATGCCGTGGTCGAGCGCTTCGACCTCGACAACCTGAGTTCCCACCTGCTGCCCTTCAACCTGGCCCGGGCCATCGAGGGCGATCCCAGCCAGAACCTGCCCCTGCAGCCCGGAGACGTGGTCACCATCTTCTCCCAGGCTGACATCCAGGTTCCCATCGGGCAGCAGAGCAAGTTCGTTCGCCTGGAAGGCGAACTGCCGCGCGCCGGAGTCTACGAGGTGCAGCCCGGGGAGACCCTGCGGCACCTGGTGGAGCGGGTGGGCGGGATCACCCCGCAAGCGTACTTGTTCGGGGCGGAGCTGGACCGGGAATCGACGCGCGTGGAGCAGCAGCGGCGCATCGACGACTACGTGGCTGCCCTGGAGGCGTCGATTGCCAAGACCGAAGCCGCGCTGGGCGCCAACGCCATCAGCGACCCCAACCAGGTGGCTCTGGCCCAGCAGCGCCTGCAAAGCCAGCAAGGGCTGGCCAGCCGTCTGAAAGACGTGAGGGCCACCGGCCGCATCGTCCTGGAGGTCCGGCCGGACGCAGGCACGACGGCGGCCCTTCCCGAACTGGTGCTGGAAGACGGCGACCGCCTCCTGATCCCCTACCGCCCGGCGACGGTCGAGGTCATCGGCAACGTCTACACCAGCGGCTCCTTCCTCTATCGGCCGGGCAAGACGGTCGCCGATTACCTGCGCCTGGCCGGAGGCCCGAGCCGCCAAGCCGACAAGGGCCACATCTTCGTGATTCGCGCCAACGGCGCCACCGTGGCCAAGTCGGGATGGGCGCCCCTGACCGGCAGGAGTCTGGAAGAGATGCGGCTCATGCCGGGCGACACGGTGGTCGTGCCGCAGAACTTCAACCCCGGAGCCTTCTTGCGCGGCCTCCGGGATGTGACCCAGATCTTCACGCAGTTCGCGCTGGGTGCGGCCGCGGTGCACGTGTTGTTCCAGTAGGTGCTGCGCATCCCCAGGCGGGGATGGTCTGCCGAGCTCCGAAGAAAGGTGCGGATGAAGGGAATCGTGCTGGCCGGGGGAACTGGGTCGCGGCTTCATCCCCTGACGCGGGTGACCAACAAACATCTCCTGCCGGTCTACGACAAGCCCATGATCTACTACCCCCTGCAGATTCTAGTGGAGGCGGGGATCAACGACATCCTGATCGTGACCGGCGGCAACAGCGCCGGCGAGTTCCTGCGCCTGCTGCGCAACGGCAAGGACTTCGGCCTGCAGCAACTGAACTTCGCCTACCAGGAAGGAGAGGCGGGCATCGCCGACGCCCTGCGCCTGGCCGAGCATTTTGCCGGCGGCGAGAAGATCTGCGTCGTGCTGGGCGATAACCTGATCGAGGGCAGCGTCCGCGCCGCCCGGCAGAAGTTCGAGCAGCAGGAACGCGGCGCCATGGTGCTGCTGAAAGAGGTTCCCGACCCGGAGCGCTTCGGCGTCCCGGTGTTCGAGGACGGGCGCATCACCCGCATCGAGGAGAAGCCCAAGGTCCCGGCATCCCCCTACGCTGTGATCGGCATCTACTTCTACGATTCCACCGTCTTCCGGCGCATCCGCACGCTTCAGCCTTCCGGACGAAGAGAGTACGAGATCACCGACGTCAACAATTCCTACCTCTTCGACGGCCAGCTCACCCACGCCGTCCTGGAGGGATGGTGGACCGACGCCGGCACCTTCGAGTCGCTGTGGCGGGCCGGCAACCTGGTGCGGAAGAAGAGCCTGAACACGGCGCCGGTGGCCGCAGACGCGGGGAGGAAACCGCAGCCGTGAGGATCCTGGTCACCGGGGGCGCCGGCTTCATCGGCTCCAACTTCGTCCATCATCTGCTGCGCAGCCACCCCGACGACCAGGTGACAGTGGTGGACAAGCTCACCTACGCCGGCAACCTGCGCAACCTGGACGACGTCCTGAGCGACCCTCGCCTGCGATTTGCCCGCCTGGACATCTGCGACCCGGCGCTGACAGAGGTTGCAAAGGGCTGCGAGGCGGTCGTGCACTTCGCCGCCGAGAGCCACGTCGACCGCAGCATCGAAGACGCGTCTCCGTTCGTGCGCACCAATGTGGAGGGGACGTGGCGCTTGGTGGAGGCCTGCCGGACCAACCGCGTCGCCCGCTTCGTTCACGTCAGTACCGACGAGGTGTACGGCAGCCTGGCGCCGCCGACCCGGGCCCGCGAGGATTCCCCCCTGGCCCCGAGCAGCCCCTACGCCGCCAGCAAGGCCGCCTCCGACCTGCTGGTGCTCTCTGCCGTCCGCACCCACGGCTTTCCCGGAATCATCACCCGTTGCACCAACAACTACGGCCCTTTTCAATTTCCCGAGAAGTTCATTCCCCTGATGATCGCCCAGGCCTTGGGCGACCAGCCCATGCCGGTGTACGGAGACGGGCGCAACGTCCGCGACTGGATCCATGTCGGGGATCACTGTGACGCGTTGGACCTGATCCTGCGGAAGGGAAGGGAAGGCGAAATCTACAACATCGGCGGCGGATGGGAATTGGAGAACATCGTCGTGGCCCGCAAGATCTCGCAGATCCTGGGCAAGCCGGAGAGCTTGCTGAAGTTCGTCTCTGACCGGCCCGCCCACGACCGCCGCTATGCTTTGGACTGCAGCAAACTGCGGAACGAACTGGGGTGGCGACCCACTTGCTCCTTCGAGAAAGGCCTGGCCGAGACTATCCGCTGGTACCAGGACAATACGGCCTGGCTGCAAGAGGCGCGCAGCGGCGAATACCAGAGATACTTCGAACGGCACTACCTGCGACGAGAAGAGCCCCTCGGTTCGAAGGTGGGGAACTGACATGGCGGAGGCAATCTGTGAGCTCGCGTGTACAATCCCCAAACTGCTGGGGTATAGTGTCGGTCGGGTGGGGATGCCCAAGGGTCGGGCCGGCGGGATGCTCCTAAGTCCTGCCTGGGTAAGGGATTACGGTTCATGGCGCAGCCGGAAGAGGCCGAACTGAAATTGCGCACGGAGGAAGAACCGCTGGGAGCGGCGGGCGGAGAAGTGCAAGCGCCTCGTTTTCCCGACTTCCTCATCGTGGTGGCGCGACGGAAGCTGTTCATCCTGAAGTTTGTCGGCATCGCCTTCGTGCTGGCGATCATCACTTCGCTTCTTCTGCCCAAGAAGTACACCGCCGACACCCGCATCATGCCCCCGCAGCAGAACCAATCGATGGGGGCGGCTGCCATCCTGAACCAGTTGGGTCCCCTGGCCAGCTTGGCAGGCAGGGATCTGGCTCTGCGGAATCCTAGCGATCTCTATGTGTCCGTGTTGAAGAGCCGCACCGTGGCCGATGACCTGATCGACCGCTTCTCCCTGATGAAGGTGTACGGAACGGCCCACCGTTCCGATGCGGAGCGCAAGTTGGCCGGCAATACCGAGATCGTCGCTGGCAAGGAGGGTGTCATCTCGGTGGCGGTGGAGGACAGCGACCCGCAACGCGCCGCCGACCTCGCCAATGCCTATGCGGAGGAGCTGACCAAGCTGACCAGGACCCTGGCGGTGACGGAGGCGGGACGGCGGCGGTTGTTCTTCGAACGGGAGATGAAGCAGGCCAGCGACGACCTGGCCAACGCGGAGGAGGCCCTGAAGGAAACCCAGGAGCGGACCGGGTTCATTGCTCCCGATCCCCAGTCCCGGGCCATGATCACGTTGGCGAGTTCTTTCCGGGCGCAGGTGGCGGTCAAGTCCGCCGAGGTGCAGGCGATGCGCTCGTTCGCCGCCCCCGGCAACCCCGACCTGGTGCGGGCGGAGCAGGAGCTGTCGGCCTTGCAGGCGCAAGTGGCCAAGCTGGAAGGCGGATCCGGCAAGCGAGCGATCGGGGACGTACCCTTGCAGAACGTGCCTGGAGCAGCTCTGGAGTTCGCCCGCAAGTATCGCGATGTCGTCTACTACACCACCCTGTACGAGCTCCTGGCCAAGCAATACGAGGCGGCGCGCATCGATGAAGGCCGGGACTCGGTGGTGGTGCAGCAGCTGGACAAGGCCGTGCGCCCGGAGCGAAGGTCCTGGCCGAGGCGGACGCTGGTGGTGCTGGCCACGACCTTGCTGGCGTTCCTGCTGGCCCTGATCATCGCCTATCTGCGGGAAGCGATGGAAAAGGCCAAGGACGACCCGCAATTCTCCAGCCGCCTGCAGCTCTTCCTCTTCTATCTCCGCCAGAAGTCATCGTAGCCGGTTTCCTAGGCGGCGGGTGAGTCAGAACGCGAGCTTGCCCGCGGTGAGCGGTCTACTCCCAGTTCCCCAGATTCCGGGCATAGAGGATCCCCATGGAAGGAAAGGCGGACCAGGGTGCAACCGGCAGAGGGAGGTCCTCGACGATGACGAAGCGACTGCCGCCAAGGATCTCCTTGAGCTCAGCCGGGTCCCGGTGATACTCGACCACGACGTAGCGGAACCTGCTCAGGTCCTCCCCCAGCGCCCCGAAGATGGGATACTCGGCTCCCTCACAATCGAACTTGGCAGACTCATAGCGCGGGCACGCGGCCCACACGTGGGCGGCGGCTTCGGCCCTGACCTCTTCCTCCTCCACGGCCGAAAGCGGCTGTGGGAGGTTCTCCTGAATGAGGGTGGAGGAGGCATGGTGGTGCTTCTGCTTGTAGAGGGTCAGGTTTCCGGCAACGTCGCTGAGGCCGGCGTTGACCGCGCGGATCTGCCTCCTGCGGCCATTCCGCTCCACGCTCCTTTGGAGAAACGCGAAGCTCCCCCGGGCAGGCTCGTAGGCTACGATGCTCACGCGCAGGCCCTGGCAGGCTGCGAAGATCGAGAAGAACCCGAAATGGGCGCCCACATCGAGGACACGGTCGCCGTCCAGGATGGGAAAGTGCCTGGTGTAAACCCTC
>DASPRL010000378.1 GCA_035624475.1 Terriglobales bacterium | reverse complement strand
ATGAGCGCCACTATGCCGGTAAAGGAATCGAGAAAGATCTTGTCCGTGGCGGGCGCCCATGATTGCCCGTACTCCAGGGTGCCCGCGGGGACGCCGTGGCTGTTAGCGATTTCGAGGCCATTCAGGTAGTACACGTAGCGAGGCGCCCCGAGCGCGTGAATGAACCGGATGTGTACGACGAGCACTATGGCGACGACGGCGGCTCCCAAAAGCAGCGGGAGGGCATTCTTACTGACGTCGTCAGCGAGCGCGCCAGCCTGATCGCGAAACGATGAGCGGCGAAGAGCCACCACCCACAGCGCGGCTGAAAGGGCAAGCCACAGGAGGATGAAGACGCCAAGATGGAAAAAATGGATGGCGGCCAGGACGAAAGCGCAGCCGCCGGCTGCTGCGTAGCCGAGGCCGAACGCCGCAGCTGTGCGGGTGACAATCGACACCTCACCTGGCCGGAAAGCGGCCAGCGACGCGGCGATGCCTGGGAGCGCAAGCAGGACGGCAACTACCGCCAACACGATGAGACTGTGCACGGGCCCCGGCTCCTCTGTTCCTCAGGCCGCTCCGCCGGACTGGGTCACCCTACAGTCCGGCGCTTGCCCCTGGTGACGCGAAAGCCGCTAGTTGCCCTGCGCTTTGCGTCAGTTCCAGCCGGTATCCGGGCCCACCGCTCATGCGGTGTCTGTTGCTTCACCCCTCCCGTGACGGTCGAGGAACTCGTACACGTCGGTCTCGTCCACCCCGGGGAAGCTCCCGGTGGGCAGGGCGGACAGGATGTGCGCGTGGGCGCGGGCCGACGGCCACGCCATTCCTCCCCATCGCGCGGCCAGCGCGGCCGGCGGCCGCTGGCAGCAGTCGCCATCGGGGCACCGCGATGAGACCCGGATGTCCGTGTCGCGGCCGCGGAACCAGCGGCAGTGCTCGTAGGTGGTGCCCAGGGTGATGGCGAACCCGCGGTCGCGCCCGGGGTCCACGTGGGAGGTGCACCAGTAGGTTCCCGACGGCGTGTCGCTGTACTGGCAGCGGGTGGAGAAGCGGTCCGCCGAGGCGAAGATCTGCCGGCCCGCCCACCGGCGGCACATCCGCTGGCCCTCGATCGCCCCGGACGCGTCGGCGGGCAGCACCAGGCCGTCGTTCTCGTACGCCTTGTAGATGATCCCGCTCTCGTCGCTCTTGACGAAGTGGCACGGCAGCCCCAGGTGATGGGTCGCCAGGTTGGTGAACCGGTGGGCCGCCATCTCGTAGGAGACGGAGAACACGTCCCGCAGGTCCTCCACCGACAGGTCCCTCGCCTGCTTGGCGTCGGCCAGGAAGCCGGCGGCGGTCTGCTCGGGGACGAGCACCGCCGCGGCGAAGTAGTTGGCCTCGACCCGCTGCCGCAGGAAGTCGGCGAAGTCACGCGGTATGTCATGGCCGAGCACGAAGTGCCCGAGCGCCTGCAGCAGGATGGCCCGCGGCGTGTGCATGCCCACCGCCTCCTGCTTGAGGTGGATCCGCCGCTGCCGGAGGTCGGTGATGGACCGCACCGACCGGGGCAGGTCCTCGGCATAGTTCACCGTGAACCCGTGGTGGGCGAGGATGGCGAGCAGCGTGCCCTGCGACAGCGCCCCGCCGTGGTAGCCGACCACCTGCAGGGCGCCGGACGCCAGCCGCTCGATCTCGGCGAAGTAGTTGCCGCGCTCCCGCATGGCCGCCCGCAGCTCCGCGTTGGCCGCCCGCGCCTCCTCGGGGGTGGCGGTCGGCCGGGTGCGCTGCCGGCGCAGCTCGGCGTAGAGGGCCACCAGATGCTCGAGCACATCGCTGGGCACCCGGGCGCCGACCTTCAGGTAGGGCAGGCCCAGATCGGAGTAGACCGGGTCGCGCTGCGCCTCCTCCAGCATGATCTCCAGCTGCGCACGGCGGCTCGGGGGCTGGTGGCGCAGCAGCTCCCCCGGCGCCACCGACAGCGCCGTGGCCAGGGACTCGATCAGCGACAGCTTCGGCTCCCGGCGCCCGTTCTCCAGCAGCGACAGCGCCGACGGCGCCCGCCCGACCCGCCGGCCGAGCTCGGCGAGCGTCAGGCCACGGGAGCGCCGCAGGTGGCGCAGGCGCT
>DASPRL010000377.1 GCA_035624475.1 Terriglobales bacterium | reverse complement strand
CGAGCGCGGAGTACGGGTCGACCTGCGAGCTCCCGATCGACCGCATCGCGTTCGCGCTGCAGTTCTGCTCGTGGTCGGCGTGCAGGATGAAGAGGACGTCGAGCGCCCGCGCCAGCGCCGGGTTGGACAGATACTTGAGCTCTGTCTTGGTCCACAGCATGTTCATGAAGTTCTCGGTGTAGCTGAGCTCGTTGTCGGGATAGACGTAGCGCATGCCCAGGCTGTGGCGGTAGGCGTAGGCCGCGATGGTGGGCATCTTGGCGATCAGCCGGTGCATCTGCAGCTTGCGCACCTGGGGGTCGTGGATGTCGCGTGCCTCGGGATAGTAGGTGGAGAGCGCCGCCACGGTGCTCACCAGGATGCCCATGGGATGAGCATCGTAGTGGAAACCGTCCATCAGCTTCTTCACGTTCTCGTGCAGCAGGGTGTGGTGGGTGATCTCGTGGGTCCACTCCTTGAGTTCGGCCTCGGTGGGCAACTCGCCGTGGACGAGCAGGTAGGCCACCTGCAGGTAGTTGCAACTCTCCGCCAGCTCCTCGATGGGGTAGCCGCGGTAGCGCAGGATGCCGCGGTCGCCGTCGATGAAGGTCACGCGGCTCTGGCAGGAGGCGGTGTTCATGAAAGCGGGGTCATAGCTCATGAGGCCGAAATCTTCGGGGCCGGTCTTGATCTGCCGCAAATCCATCGCACGGACGGTGCCGTGCTTGATGGGCAGGGTATAGGTGGTGTTGGTGCGATCGTCCACCACCGTGAGCGTTTCCTTGGGCATGGTAGTTCCTCCTTGTAGAGCGCCGGCGGCTTGAGCCGGGGCGCGTCCAAACTCGACTGCCTGCCGCCCTCCTCAGGCGATGCGTGCCGCCACATGGGGGCGGAGCGCGAAGATCTTGCGCAGCGTCAGGTACAGGTCCTTGGGGTCGATGGCGCCGTGACGGACCAGGTCCGCCAGGGACACGATGCCCACCAGCCGCCCGTCGCTGTCGACTACCGGCAATCGGCGCAACTGGTGTTCCTGCATCCGGCGGATGGCAACCTGGACGTCGTCCTGGGGCGAGCAGGTGACCACCTCGGTGGTCATGCACTCCTGCACTTCCACCTGCGGCGGGTGGCCCGCGCTGATGACCGCCAGGCACAGGTCGCGATCGGTCACCACTCCCAGCAGCTTGCGGCTGAAGCGGTTGAAGACCACCGGCAGGATGCCGATGTTGTGCCGGCGCATCATCTCCGCCGCCGCTTGCGCGCTGCAGTTCGACAGGCAGGAGACCAGTTCTTGTGTCATCACCTCGGCGATCTGCATAGCCACCTCTCTCTCCTGCGTCAGGCGGCACTGGGTGCGAACTTGGCGGCGGGAGGGATGCGGGCGGCAACCTCCTGCGCCTCGACCACGGCCAGGGCCGCGATGTTCACGATGTCCTCCACCTCCGCGCCCCGCTGCAGCAGGTGCACGGGCTGGCTCAGCCCCATCAGGACGGGTCCCAGGGCAGTGGCCTCGCCGATGCGCGTCAGCAGCTTGAAGGCGATGTTGCTCGACTGCAGGTCGGGGAAGATCAGCACGTTGGCCCCGCCCTTCAGGCTGGAAAAAGGATAGGTCGACTCGCGGATGGCGGGGACCACGGCGGCATCGGCCTGCATCTCCCCGTCCACCATCAGCTCCGGGTCCGCCTGCTTCACCAGCTCGACGGCGCGCTGCACCTTGCGGGCGAGCGGATGGGGGGTGCTGCCGAAGTTGGAGAAAGAGAGCAGGGCGACGCGCGGCACCACGTCGAAGCGGCGCGCCTGCTGGGCGGCGCCCAGGGCGATCTCGGCCAGCTCTTCGGCGCTGGGCTCGATGTTCACGGTGGTGTCGGCCAGGAAATAGAGCTCGCCCTGGCGGGTGACGATCAAGTCCATCCCCGCCACCTTGCGCACGCCTTCGCGCGCCCGGATGATCTGCAGGGCGGGACGGACGGTGTCGGGATAGTGCTGGCTGGTGCCCGACACCAGAGCGTCGGCGTCGCCCATGTGCACCATCATGCAGCCGAAGACGTTGCGGCTCTCCAGCAGCGCGGCGGCCTCGGAGAGCGTCACGCCGCGGCGCCGGCGCAGGCGGTAGAGTTCCGGCACATAGGCCCTCTTCCAGGGAGAAGCGGCAGGGTCCTCTATCTCGATGCCGTCCAGCGAATGGCCCGATTGCGCGGCGCGCCCCTGGATCGCCGGCGGGTTGCCAAGCAGGATGGGCTCGGCGATCTTCTGCTCCACCAGGATGCGCGCGGCCCGCAGTACCCTCTCCTCCTCTCCTTCGGGGAAGACCACGCGCTTGGGCCCGGCCTGGGCCTTCTCGATGATGCGTTGCATGATGGCACGCGCCTTGGTGAGACTCATTCCGCCTCCGCACTGCAATTCGTTCTGTCCGCCGGAGCCCTCTCCGGCCGATCTCATCCGCGGACCGTGAGCACCGGGCAGGCCGCGTGGCACACCACCTCGTGTGCGGTCGCGATCGGCAAGTGCGCAGCCAGGCGACGGATGGGCCGTACTCCCAGCACGATCAGGTCGGCCTGCTGCTCCTCCGCGACCCGCAGGATGCCATCGCCGGGCTCACCGCTCTCTAACGCCAGCTCGGGTTCGCACCACAGCGCCGCCTCCCGCGGCAGCAGGCCCTGGAGCCTCTCCTTCAAGACGGTGAGCGCGCGGTCGGGGTCCGCCAGGTAGCCGGGCGAGGTGGTCTCGACCACGTGCAGCAGGGTGAGCCGCGCCTGGTTCTCCTGCGCCAGGGAAACCGCGTAAGGCAGCGCCGCCTGCGACTCGTTGGAGAAGTCGGTGGCAAACAGGATGCGATGGAACTCGGCGGTGCCGGCGGCGGCCGCCACTCCCGGTCCCACCGTCAGCACCGGGCAGGACGCCAGGCGAAACAGCTCCTCCGCCACCGAGCCCATGAGCAGCTTCTGCAGGCCGCGGCGCCCGTGTGTGCCCATGATCAGCAGGTCGCTCTCCTGCTCCCGGATCAGGCGAGAGAGGCACTCCCACACGGCGCCTTCCTCGACGGCGACCTGGTGGGGAAGGCCGGCGAGCAACGGCGATTGCTCCAGCTTCGACATCTCCGCCATGGCGGCCTGGCGTGGGACCTCGCTTTCCATGGGCACCCACTCCGGGGGCGCCGGCGCCCACACCTGGGGGCGCACTACGTGGGCCAGGAGAAGACGGGCCCCGTAGCGGCGCGCGATGGCCGCCGCATAAGGCAGGGCGGCCTGGGAGGCGAGGGAAAAATCGGTGGCGAAGAGCAGGCTCTTCAGAGCCAGCCGCGTGGTGGCATCCAGGAGCTTCATGGGCCCACCTCCTGGCACGCTCGGCGGACGAGCGACCGGCGTCTCCATACTCCGATAGTAGCCCGGTGGCCGGGGGCCGCAGTGATGGCAGTCACGCGCGGGTGTGAGCAGGTGCCGCCCGTCACCAGCCCGCGTGACCCGGCTCACAGCGCGGGGGCCCGTGCAGTGTCAGGGTAAGAGAGGCGGACCAGCCAGGTGCCGCGCAGGAGGGCCCCGCATGGCGACGGCCAGCATTCCGCGGGTTTCCGCGAGCGTGGTGGTGCTGAAAGCGGCGCTGCAGAAGATCTTCGAGAATCTGCGGGCGGCGGGCTTCACCCTGGTGGGACCGCGGGTGCGCGACGGCGCCATCGTGCTGGACGAGATCGCAGCCCTCGACGACCTGCCCCGGGGCTGGACTGAAGACAAACAGCCCGGCCGCTACCGCCTGGTTCCCGGCCGCAACGGCCAGTATTTCGGCTTCACTGTCGGGCCGCACTCCTGGAAGCAGTTTCTGCATCCCCCCAGCGCCCTCCTCTTCACGGCGCGCAAGAGCAACGGGGCGTGGGTCTTCGAGCCGGCCAAGCCGCAGGCGCCGCAGTACGCCTTCATCGGCGTACGGCCCTGCGACCTGAAGGCCATCGCCCTGCAGGACCGGGCGCTGCTGGAGGGCCCGGTGCCCGATCCCCACTACCGCGCCCGCCGCCGCCAGGTCTTTCTGCTGGCCGCCAACTGCGGCGAGGCCGCCGCCACCTGCTTCTGCACCTCCATGAAGACCGGCCCGCGCGCCAGCACCGGCTTCGACCTGGCGCTCACCGAACTGCCCGACGGCTTCCTCATCGATGTGGGCTCCGAGACCGGCTCCGAAATGCTGCAGGACACGGAGTGGGAGCCGGCCACCGCCTTCGACCTGGGGCGGGCCACGCAGGCGCTGCAGCGGGCCGAGCGCCAGCAGCGCGAGCTGCGCACCGACGACCTGCCCAGGCTGCTCTACTCCAATCTCGAGCATCCGCACTGGGACGAGGTGGCCGCGCGCTGTCTCTCCTGCGGCAACTGCACCCTGGCCTGCCCCACGTGTTTCTGCACCACGGTGGAGGACTCCAGCGACCTGCGCGGGCAGGTGGCCCGGCGCACCCGGGTGTGGGACTCCTGCTTCACCGGCGATTTCTCCCAGGTGCACGGAGGCAACACCCGGCCGACGATCCGCTCCCGCTACCGCCAGTTCCTGACCCACAAGTACGCCTCCTGGATCGACCAGTTCGGGACGGTGGGCTGCGTGGGCTGCGGGCGCTGCATGACCTGGTGCCCGGTGGGCATCGATCCCACGCAGGAGGTCAAAGCGTTCCGCGTCTCTCCGGCGAGGCCCAAATGAGCCAGGCGATCCACATTCCGGCGATGACCCCAGCGGTGCTGCCCATGCTGCCGCAGCCGGCGGTGATCCGGGCCATCAAGCCCGAGTCCTACGGCGTGGCCACCTACACGCTGGCCTTCCAGGACCCGGCGCTGGCCGCCGCCTACCGATTCCTTCCGGGGCAGTTCAACATGCTCTACCTGCCGGCCTTCGGAGAAGTGGCGATCTCGCTGAGTTCCGATCCGGCGCAGCCGCAGGCGCTGGGCCACAGCATCCGCTTCGGCGGCAGCGTCACCCAGGGCATCGGGCGGCTGAAGGTGGGCGACATGCTGGGGCTGCGCGGCCCCTACGGCTCGCACTGGCCGCTGGACTTGGCCGCAGGCAAGGACGTGCTCATGGTGGCCGGCGGCATCGGCTTGGCGCCGCTGCGCCCCGCGCTCCTGACCATCCTCAAAGAGCGCAGCAAGTACGGCCGCGTGCTCTTGCTCTACGGCGGGCGCACGCCCCAGGATCTGCTCTACACCGACGAGTTCGAGGCCTGGCAGAAGGCAGGGGTGGAGCTGCACGTCAGTGTGGACTGGGCGGACGAGAACTGGAAGGGGCAGGTGGGCGTCATCCCCATGCTCTTCTACCGCATCCGGCTGGAGTACAAGAAGTGCCTGGTGCTCACCTGCGGGCCGGAGATCATGATGCGCTTCGTGATCTACGAGGCGCTGGCCCGCAACATTCCCCGCGAGTCCATCTACATCTCCATGGAGCGCAACATGAAGTGCGCGGTGGGCTTCTGCGGCCACTGCCAGTACGGGCCCAACTTCATCTGCCAGCAAGGGCCGATCCTCAACTTCGCCACGGTCGAGCCGTTCTTCGGCAAGGAGAGCTTCTGATGGCGGGCGAGCGCAAGCGCGTGGCGGTCTTCAAGTTCGCCTCCTGCGACGGATGCCAATTGGCCCTGCTCGGCCTGGAGGAGGAACTGACGACGCTGGTCGGCGAACTCGACCTGGCCTTCTTCCCCGAAGCGCGCTCCCAGAATCTCCCTGGGCCTTACGACGTGGCCCTGGTGGAGGGCTCCATCACCACCGCCGAGGACGTGGAGCGTATCAAGCAGGTGCGGCAGCAGTCGAAGTACCTGGTGGCGGTGGGCTCCTGCGCCAACGCCGGCGGCATCCAGTGCCTGCGCAACTGGGCCAAGATCGAGGAGTTCGTGGAGCACGTGTATGCCACGCCGCAGTACATCTCCACCCTGGCGGAGTCCACCCCCATCGACTCGCACGTCTCGGTGGACTTCGTGCTGCACGGTTGCCCCATCAACAAGCAGCAGTTGCTGGAGGTACTGACCTCGCTGCTGCTGGGCCGCCTGCCCCACCTGCCGGCGCACTCGGTGTGCGTGGAGTGCAAGCGGCGGGGCAACGTGTGCGTGCTGGTGTCGAAGGCCATGCCTTGCCTGGGTCCCATCACCCACGCCGGCTGCGGCGCGCTCTGTCCCGCATTCAATCGTGGTTGCTACGGCTGCTACGGTCCCATGGAGAACCCCAACCCCGAGCCCCTGATCGCGCAGATGGAGGCCGCCGGGATCCACGGCGCGTATCTGGTGCGCGTGCTGCGCGGCTTCGCCGGCTACGCCGAGGTCTTCCGTAACGCCGGCGACAACCTGGAGAAGACGCTGCAATGAGCCAGACCACCCAGACCGCAGCCGGAGAGCGCATCGTGAAGGGCAACCACCTGCTCACCCGAGTGGAGGGCGAGGGTGGAGTCTACGTGCGCTGGGAGCAGGACCGGCTGGCGGAGGTGCGGCTCGACATCTTCGAGCCCCCGCGCTTCTTCGAGGCCTTCCTGCGCGGCCGTCACCTGCACGAGGTCCCCGACATCACCGCGCGCATCTGCGGCATCTGCCCGGTGGCCTACCAGATGAGCTCGGTGCACGCCCTGGAAGCGGCGCTGGGCCTCGTCATCAGCCCCCAGATCCGCCGCTTGCGCCGCCTGCTCTACTGCGCGGAGTGGATCCAGAGTCACGCCCTGCATATCTACCTGCTGGAAGGACCCGACTTCCTGGGCTACGAAAGCGCCCTCAGCATGGCCAAGGACCACCCGGAACTGGTGGAGCGCGGCCTGCGTCTCAAGAAGGTGGGCAACGACCTGCTCGAAGTCTTGGGTGGGCGCGCCACCCACCCGGTGTCGGTGTGTGTGGGCGGCTTCTACAAGACGCCGCGCCGCAAGGAACTGATGGCACTGCACGAGTCGCTGGTCTGGGGGCTGGAGGCGGCGCGCACCACCGCGCGCTGGGCGGCGCAACTGACCCTGCCTGAACTTACCGCCGACTACGACTTCGTCGCCCTCTCCCATCCCGATGAGTACCCTATGAACGAGGGCCGGATCGTCTCCTCTTCCGGCCTGGACCTGACCGCGGCGCAGTTCGAGCAGCACTTCCTGGAGCTGCACGTGGCCCACTCCACCGCGCTGCATTCGGTGCGCACGGAAAACGCCAGCAGCTACCTGGTGGGCCCGCTGGCGCGGCTGAACCTGAACCGCGAGCGGCTGGCGCCGCAGGCGCGGGAGGTGGCGCACTCGAGCGGCCTCAGCTTCCCGCTGCGCAATCCCTTCGCCATGATCATCGCCCGCTCGCTGGAGATGCTGCACGCCTTCGAGGAAGCGCTCAGCATCGTGGAGAGCTACGAGGAGCCGGCGCTGAGCGCGGTGGAGTGCAAGGTGCACGCCGGCGAAGGCTGCGCCGCCACCGAAGCTCCTCGCGGCCTGCTCTACCACCGCTACCGCGTCAATGAGCGCGGCCTCGTGGACTACGCCAAGATCGTCCCACCCACGGCGCAGAACCTGCGCCGCATCGAGGATGACCTCCGCCTGCTGCTGCCCCGGCTGAAGGAGGCCTCCGATGAGGAGGTACTCACGGCCTGCGAGAACCTGGTGCGGGCCTATGACCCGTGCATCTCCTGTTCCACCCACTTTCTCAAGCTGAAGATCGATAGGAGCCCAAGGCCATGAACAAAGTCGTGAGTTTTCCCCGCCCACCGCTGCTGGTGATCGGCTGTGGCAACCTCACCTGCGGTGACGACCGCGCCGGGCTGGAGTTCGCGCGCAAGCTGCGCCCGCAGTCCTGCGCCCAGTACGCCGCCCGCGAGATGCCCCAGCTCTCCGTGGACCTGCTGGAGCTGTTCAAAGAAACCGAGACCATCCTCTTCGTGGATGCGGTCGAGACAGGCGCCGCCCCGGGAACCCTGCACCTGGTCCCGCTGCCCTACGCCGGCTTGCAGAGCCGTTCCCTGGGCAAGGTCTCTGGCCACGGGTGGGGGCTGAACGAGGTGCTGGGGCTGGCCCGCTCCCTGGGCCGCGAGATTCCACGTCTGGCGCTGCTGGGCATCGAGCTGGAGTCGGTGGAGCCGGGCGAGCCCATCTCCCCGGCGGTGAAGCAGGCGCTGCAGGTCGCGCTGGAGAATTTTCCCCGGCTGCGCACCCTGCTCTCGGGCACGGCCGACGCCCTGACCCGGCCGCGGAGCTTTGCCCCCGGCGACTGCGCATTCCCGGGAGAGATCAAATGTGCCTAGCCGTGCCGGGAAGGGTGGTGGCTTGCCGTCCGCAGGAGGGCGGGCGCGCCGGCCTGGTGCGCTTCGGCCCTGTCACCCAGTCCGTGCGCCTGGACTTTGTCCCCGAGGTGGCCGTCGGCGACTACGTGCTGGTGCACGTGGGCTTCGCCATCAGCCGCGTGGATGCGGAGGAAGCGGAGCGCACCTACCGCCTGCTGGAGGCGGCCGGCTACCTGGCCGAAGCCGCCGCCCTCGGCGGCCAAGAGTCGGCCATAGAATTGGCGCCGGGCGAGCGGGTCGCCTAGAATCCCCGCAGCGGGCGCCTTGCTGTCGCCGGCTTCACCGTGCACGAAATGAGTATCGCCAATTCGATCCTGGAGGCGGTGCGCAAGGAGTCCGCCGCCCGCGGCGGCGCCCGCGTCAGCAAGGTGGGCGTGCGCGTGGGGGAGCTGGCGGCCATCGATCCCGAGGCTCTGCGCTTCTGCTTCGAGGCCCTCGTGCAGGGCAGCGACCTGGAGCCGCTCGCCCTGGAGATCGAAGTGAAGCCCCGACAGCAGCGCTGTCCCGCCTGCAACGTGACGTTCGTTGTAAAGGACTACAACCTCGCCTGTCCCAACTGCGGCACGCAGCAGACGGAGTGCGTCTCGGGCGATGAGCTGGACCTGGCGTACCTGGAGCTCAGTTCTTAAGGCCGCGGGCTAGGAGCCATTCTTCATCTCCCGGCGGTCACGCAGACCGAGGGCGACGTCGAGCAATTCAGGATCGACGGGGCGGGTGGCGACCAGCGCCTCCGAGAGGGGCACGGAGACGATCTTGGTGCCGCGCAGGGCCACCATCATGCCGAATTCCCCACTGTGCACGCGGTCGATGGCGCCGATGCCGTAGCGGGTGGCCAGCACGCGGTCGAAGGCGGTGGGCGAGCCTCCGCGCTGGATGTGTCCCAGCACCACGAAGCGGGTCTCGATGCCGGTGCGCTTCTCGATCTCGCGCGCCAGGATGCCGCCGATGCCTCCCAGCCGCACGTGTCCGAAGTCGTCCTTGCCCATGTCCTGCACGATGGGAGCGCCGTGCTCCTTGTCCACGTCGGTGGAGAACTTGGCGCCCTCGGCGGCCACCACGATGGAGAAGTAGCGCCCGCTGGCGTGGCGGCGCTTGATGATGGCCGCGACTTCCTCGATGTCGAAAGGCCGCTCCGGCACCAGGATCACGTCGGCGCCGCCGGCGATGCCGCTGTAGATGGCGATCCAGCCGGAGTCCCGCCCCATCACCTCCACCACCATCACCCGGTTGTGGGCCTCGGCGGTGGTGTGCACGCGGTCGATAGCCTCGGTAGCGATGTTGACGGCGGTATCGAAGCCGAAGCAGAAATCGGTGCCGCTGAGGTCGTTGTCGATGGTCTTGGGCACGCCCACCACCTTCACCCCGGCGTGGTGCAGCTTCTGCGCGATTCCCATGGTGTCGTCGCCGCCGATGGCGATGAGCGCCTCCACCTGGTGCTTCTTCAGGTTCTCCACGCAGCGTTCCAACCCGCCGGGGTTCTTGGCGGGATTGGTGCGCGAGGTGCGCAAGATGGTGCCGCCGCGCGGCAGGATGCCGGCGATCCTGGCCAGGTCCAGCTCCTCGGTCTTGTCTTCGAGCACGCCCCGCCAGCCTTCCAGGAAGCCGACGAACTCGTCCTTGTAGTGGAAGATGCCCTTGCGCACCGCGGCGCGGATGACCGCGTTGAGTCCGGGGCAGTCGCCGCCCCCGGTCAGCATGCCGACTCTCATGCCAGGCTCCTTGGGTGCAACCCCTGATTGTAGCCGCTTCCGGCGCTTTCCGGGTTGCGACCGGATGTCCAGGAGGATGGGGCCGGGTTGCCCGGAACAAACCCGCCCTGGCGAGCGTAAACTTCCCAGGCCGGGAGGATGGAATGAAACTGACGATCGAGGCGGTCAGCAAGGCGTACCGTGGCAAGACCTGGGCGCTGCGCGGCTTCAGCCTGGAGCTGTGGCCGGGGGTGCTGGGGCTGCTGGGGCCGAACGGCGCCGGCAAGACCACGCTGATGAGCATCCTGGCCACCATCACTCGCGCCAGCGAGGGCAAAGTCACCTGGGACGGCGTGGACATCGCCCATTCCCCCGACACCCTGCGCGCCCTCCTCGGTTACCTGCCCCAGGACTTCGGCGTCTATCCCAACCTGAACGCGGTCGAGTTCCTGGAGTACCTGGCCGCCATCAAGGGGCTGGACGCGGGCGGAGCCCGCCGCCGTATCGACGAACTGCTGCAGCTGGTGAACCTGACCGAGGTGCGCAAGCGGCCGCTGGGCGGCTACTCCGGCGGGATGAAGCAGCGCGTGGGCATCGCCCAGGCGCTGCTCAACGATCCCCGGCTGCTGATCGTGGACGAGCCCACCGCCGGCCTCGACCCCGAGGAGCGGGTGCGCTTCCGCAACCTGCTGGCCGAGCTCTCGGGCGAGCGGATCGTCATCCTCTCCACCCATATCGTCTCCGATGTCGAGGCGGTGGCCACCGACATCGCGCTTATCTCCGGGGGGCAACTGGTGGCGCACTCCGCCCCCGAGTTCCTGCTGCGCAGCGTGGAAGGCAAAGTGTGGGAGTGGGTGCTGCCCAGCGCCGAGCTGCCCACGGCGCGGCAACAACATCTGATCTCCTCCACCGCGCGGCGCAGCGATGGGGTGCACGCGCGCGTGGTGGGCGAGCGCCCGCCCGGAGCCGCGGCCGAGCCGTTGGTTCCCACTTTGGAAGATGCCTACCTGCTGGCGCTCAC